>JAKMGS010000034.1 GCA_022424815.1 Schleiferiaceae bacterium
GCAAAGAACTATGCCGGCCTACAGGATGATTTCCAGGCGAACTACACCTTGGATTACATCATAGATAATGCGGAAGGTGCTATTGTCGAGGAGGCGCAACAGTTTAAATCTGATCTCGCTCGTCGTAGAGCCGCTGAGGAGGCGCAGGCCCAAATGTCAGATACCATCCAGGTTGAGCCAGCGGAGGTAGAGGAGTTAGAAGAATTGGACCAAGAATAAACCGAAAAGAGCAATGAAAAAGATCCTATACAGCTTATTATTCTTGGCTCCCTTGAGCTTGTGGGCACAAGAGGAAACAGGAGGTGAAGTAAAAAGCGTAGAAATCCGGGTAGTAGAAGATTACCAAGCGCAAGTCCGAGCTGCACACAAAATATCTGAGCAACCATCGTTTAAGGATACAACCTCAGATAAAATTCCGGTATTGGTTCGTATCCAGCCTAAGGGCATGAGTATTGATTTTCAGCCTGCCCCCATTCCTGCCATCAAACTGGGCAGAGTAAAACTGCCTAAGCTGCCAACACAGCGCGTAAGTGTTGGGGGCGGCATGTACAGCAGTTCCTTTGCGGATGTCGTATTCTCGTCACCGCGCTCGAGAAAAAACGTTTGGGGCATCAAAGCGCATCATGAGGGCGCAAGATCAGGCGTGCTCAGTACTGCATATGACCTACAGCCAGCCTACGAGAATTCCATACTCACGGACTTTCAGCGTGCGACTAAGAATTGGAACCTGAAAACTCAACTTCTTTTAGATGCAGATTATGCGAGTTTTTATGGGATTATGGATACTACCGGGGCAGCGGCTTTATCGCCTACACCGCACGAGTGGAACTTGAGTGCCGGGTTGAGCCAACAATGGTTGCGAACTTCGAATCCTACGTCCAAAGTACCTGCCGCCTACCGCAGTGGTGGGGCGGCTTACCAGTTCACGAATGCGGGAATTGGAGCGCATGAGCATTTAGCTAAAACCATGCACCGAATCGAGGTATATGCCGATGAAGCGCAGATCAATATGGATTTAGGGTACCAATTTGGTCAATATTCCCTCACGGAAATGGTCTTTGAGCCTCGCGTAAACCAGTACCATCATTTCTACCTAAGCCCTCAGACGCATGGTAAAAACGGAATGTTGAACTATCAATTTGGATTAACCTTCGCAGGAACGATCAACAATGAAGGTGGTGAAAATCAAGGTACCTATTACATCTTCCCGAATATCAACCTACAAGCTGAGGTGTTGAAGCGTACCCTTGCCGTTTATGGCGGCTGGGATGGACGCGCGCAGCAACAAACTTTAAGTTCCTTACTAGCTAAAGTGCCAGTCATTTCAGGTGATCAGGCCTTGGCTCTAACGGGTGAGAACAGAGGGTATGTGGGAATGCAAGGTGCATTAGCAGGTAAGCTGCAATACCGTGTGGAAGGTTCTTTGGCCTTTGTAATGAATGATATACAATTCGAGCGAGATAGCACAACCTCCACCATCAACGATATGGCGGCACTTCGATTAGGCTATGCCAACTACACACGTTCTCGACTTCGTGCGGAATTAAACTTGCCTATGGATGTATTCACAGCCAGCGTTTATACTGAACTCAATGCATATGCAGGTGCGGATGAATTTATAGGTGCCGAAGGGCGTGTTTTAGGTGCTTTGTTGCGAGTAGATCAGGGCGACGTTCATTTGACCTCTAACTTCAAATATGTTGGAGGACGTTATGCGGGTAATTCTGAAAAGGGCATCTATGATTTAGGCGATTACATGGATATCAGTCTAGATTTAGGCTACACCATTAACGAGAATTTAGGGTTGAGTTTAAGGGCTTACAACCTCTTGAATCAACGCTATCAATTATGGAGCGGTTATGAGGTACGAGGTACCCGTGGACTCTTTGTGTTGAACTACCAATTTTAATCGTCGAAATCCTCGGGAAATACCGAAAATGTTGATAACCTTGTTGGTAACTGCGAGAGGGGCTACGGCCCCATTTGTCGCTTTTTGAGCCCCTAAAAGTTATCTTTGTTAAGATAGCATTTAGCTAACCTATGCGCTGATATTTATGAGTGAACAAGAGAAGAATTACGACGGCGGTTCCATTCAAATTTTGGAAGGACTAGAGGCCGTTCGAAAACGCCCCGCCATGTACATCGGAGACATTGGTCTCAAAGGATTACACCACCTTGTTTATGAGGTAGTTGACAACTCTATTGATGAAGCATTGGCAGGTCACGCGAAAGACATCTACGTGACCATCAATGAAGATAATAGCATCACCGTTAAGGATGATGGTCGTGGGATTCCCACGGATATGCACCCCAAAGATGGACGCTCTACCTTAGAGGTGGTAATGACGGTCCTTCACGCTGGGGGTAAATTTGATAAAGATTCCTACAAGGTTTCCGGTGGTTTACACGGGGTAGGGGTTAGCTGTGTGAATGCATTGTCTATTATGCTCCACGCAGAAGTGCACCGAAACGGTAAGAAGCACGAGGTTGAGTTTTCTCGTGGGGTGGCAAAATACCCTACGCGTGAGATCGGCATCACAGATTATCGCGGAACTATCGTGACCTTTAAGCCAGACCACGAAATCTTCGAGGAAACCGAATACCACTATGAGATCCTAGCTAAGCGAATGCGCGAATTGGCCTTCTTGAACAAGGGCATCGCAATTACTTTGAAGGATCTTCGAGAACTTGATGAAAAAGGCGAGCCTATTGGTGAGCGCTTCTTCAGTGAAGATGGTTTGGCTGGATTTGTTAAATACATTGACAGCAACCGTGAGAAGATCATGCCTGAGGTCATGTATATGGAGGGTGAAAGAGACGGTATACCTGTCGAAGTTGCCATGCACTACAATACGACCTATAACGAGAATATTCACTCGTACGTCAACAATATCAATACGCATGAAGGGGGTACCCACTTGGCGGGGTTCCGTCGTGCTTTGACCCGTACGTTGAAGAAATATGCGGACGAAAGTGGATTGTTGACCAAAGAAAAAGTGGAAATCGCCGGAGATGATTTCCGCGAAGGATTGACAGCGGTTATTTCTGTGAAGGTCATGGAGCCTCAATTTGAGGGTCAAACCAAGACGAAGCTCGGGAATAAGGATGTTGGCGGAGCAGTAGATAAGTTGGTTGGTGAAATGTTGACCAATTTCTTGGAAGAGCACCCGAACGAAGCTAAAGTCATCGTTCAAAAGGTATTGCTCGCTGCCAAGGCCCGTGTGGCCGCTAAGAAAGCGCGTGAAATGGTTCAGCGTAAGGGTACCATGTCTTCTATGGGCTTGCCTGGAAAGTTGAGCGATTGTTCTGAAACGGACCCACAAGTATGTGAAATCTTCCTCGTGGAGGGTGATTCTGCAGGTGGTACGGCTAAACAAGGTCGTGATCGTAATTTCCAAGCCATTCTTCCGCTTCGTGGTAAGATCTTGAACGTAGAGAAAGCAATTTCTCACAAGGTGTTTGAAAACGAAGAAATCAAGAACATGTACACAGCCTTGGGTGTGAGTGTTGGTACAGAAGAGGATAGCAAAGCTCTAAACATCGCCAAATTACGCTACCACAAGATTGTGATCATGACGGATGCCGATGTGGACGGTAGCCACATTTCAACCTTGATTCTGACCTTCTTCTTCCGCTACATGCGTGAGTTGGTAGAATTGGGCTACGTATACATCGCAACTCCACCATTGTACTTGGTGAAGAAAGGTGCGAAGCAAGCCTATGCTTGGGACGATAAGCAACGCGATCAAATCGCTCACGAATTTGCTGGTGATAGCGGTGCCAATGTTGGAATTCAGCGCTATAAGGGTCTTGGGGAGATGAATGCAGAACAACTTTGGGATACCACTATGAATCCTGAGGAGCGCATCTTGAAGCAAGTGACCATCGATGATAGCGCGGAAGCGGATCGTGTCTTCTCTATGTTGATGGGAGATGATGTGCCGCCACGCCGTGATTTCATCGAGCGCAACGCTAAATACGCAAACATTGATGCTTAATACAGGCATAACGATACGAAAAGCCTCCTTTCTAGGGGGCTTTTTTGTATGCCTTGTACTCACTACACTCGGGGGGTGTGAGCCTCAAAGTGAGGTGGATAAAATGGTCTTCAGGTATAATGAGCCGGCAGGCATACCTACCCTGGATCCTGCGTTTGCCAAGGATAAGAGCACCATTTGGGCGGTTCAGCAATTGTTTGAATCCTTGGTGGCCTTAGATGCCGACAATGAAATAGTTCCTGCCTTGGCAGCTCATTGGTCGGTATCTGAGAATGGCCGAGTCTATGAGTTCTCCTTACGCGAGGCCTATTTTCACGATGAAAGCAAGCTCACCCCCGCAGATGTGGTGTACAGTCTGAAGAGATTGCAAGATCCTACTATCGCCTCACCGGGCAGCTGGGTGTTAGAGGATGTCTTGGATATTCATGAGACTTTGGCGGGTACGGTAATCGTTCAGCTTCAAGCAGCAAATGCCTCATTCTTATCTCTTTTGGCCATGCCATATTGCGGGGTGATGCCTGCGGGGACTGTGGAGGCGGCTACTTCGCCGGTGGGCACGGGCCCTTTCAAGATACACCGCTGGCATTATGGGGAAAAATTGGTCCTTCATAAACATGAGGAATATTGGAAACAGGATGCTGAAGGGAATTCTTTGCCGTATTTAGACGCCATCAGCGTATCGTTTTTACCGGATCAGCAAAGCGCCTTCTTGGAGTACCTCAGTGGGAACTTTGATTTTTTACCAAACCTCGATCCAAGCTTTAAGGACGATTTGTTGACCAAATCTGGTGAGCTGCAATCGCGATATCAAGAGGGTCATCGGTTGGAGCGTACACCGTTTTTAAACACAGAGTATTTGATTTTCAATGCGGAAAAAGGGTTGCCAAAGGAATTGCGTTGGGCAATTAATGCGGGTATTAACAGGAACGAAATGATACACTCCCTTCGCAATGGTGTGGGTATACCTGCGGGCGGGGGAATTGTGCCTTTTGGGTTACCAGAATACCAGGATAATATAGGGACGACCTATTCCCCCGATTCGGTGGCAGGACTTTTAGCCTCCAGGGAGCTGCCAGAGTTGACCTTAGTCACTGTATCTAATTACCGTGATCTATGCGAATACGTGCAGGGCGAAATGGCCAGTTTAGGTTGGTCTATAGCTGTTAATGTGGTTCCTCCTGCGACGTTGAGAAGTGAGAAGAGTGCGGGGACATTTGGCTTTTTTCGAGCTAGTTGGATTGCAGATTATCCAGATGCTGAAAATTATTTGATGCTTTTTTACAGCGGGTATAAGGCGCCCAATGGGCCAAATTACAGTTTGTACGAGGATGCGCAATACGATGCAATGTACGAGCAGATTCGTGCGCTGCCGCCGGGTGAGGAGCGTAGTGCACTAATGCGCAAGGCGGATCAATATCTGATGCAAGAACAAGCGCTCGTGCCTTTATTTTACGACGAGGTGCTACGCGTTTATCCAGAATATGTGAGGGGTGTGGAGTCGAATGCTCTAAATGCCCTTAATCTTCTTGAGGCTCGCTTCGAGCGTTAAAAGTGGTGATTAGGGGGCGGTGATCGCTGAAGGCTACATCGCTGAGGTATTGTCCGGAATAGGGTAATTGTTCGTCAACCAAGGTCCAGTCGATGCGCAATGGCACTCCCTTTTGCAATAGTGGGAGGTAGGAGCCCCATGCGCCGGATCCTTTGAAGAGGTATGGATCGTCCAATTTCCATAGCAAGCGCGCATATAAATTCCCCCCCGGAACGGAGTTGAAGTCCCCGGTGAGTACGACGGGATAAGGACTTTCGTCGACCCAATGTAAGATGCTTCGCCCTTGCTTGCCGCGGTCTCTGTCCGAACGAGCGATTTTCTTAGCCATGAATTGGCTCTTCTCAATCCATTCCTCGCGAGAGGGCTCAATCTCCATATCCATGTCCTTGATGCCGGTAGAACTCAGGTGGATGTTGATAATACGAATAGTGTCGTCTGGGAGAGCGATGTCTGCATATCCAGCGCTGCGTCTGGCGTATGAATTTTCTTCAATGGCATCGAATATCAAGGAACCGTGCTTGACGATGGGGAATTTCGAATAAATAGCAGTCCCGATTCTCTTGTTATTTGGCGCATACACACGAAAAGGGTAGTGTGCTGCAACCGGATAGGCGACGCTGCGCCGCATTTCTTGAGTACATAATATATCGATACCCTCTGATTGCGTCCACTGCGCGATATCTTTGGCGATGCCACGCTGCTGATAAAAAGCGCGAACGTTGTAGCTGGCCACCTTCCAGGCAGTTTGTTCGGGAGCGGCGCTTACAGGTAATTGTGCCATCACTGGGAAAAATATTAGCACAATGCAAATGGCATTGAAAACCACCAATTTAGGTTGGTAGCGAATTCCAATTAACAACATGATTAATTGAGGGATAATCAATAGTGGAAATACTATGTTTAGAATCCCTACTCCTGGTATCCAGTTACCTGGCAATAAGGTAAATAAGCCGAGTAAGACAGTGAGGATGAACAGTCCTAAGTTCGCCATTTTCAGTAACCGGAGGCGTTTTTTCACTCTTCTTTTGAGATTTTAAAAAGGTACTCCTTTTCCTCTTTACTTAAGCTGTCGTAGCCTTTGTCTTTGATTTTATCTAAAATGACATCCATTTTAGAGGTGTCGTTGGTTTTAACTTCTTCGAAATGAGAATAACTTTGTTCGCCAAATTTGAACCCCTTTCTTTTGCGTTTACTACGATAAAGCATATTACGGATGGCATCGATCACTTGGAAAAGGTAGACATTCCATTCGTGACCATTTCGCATGCTTCGGATAAAAAAATAGGCAACTATTGCACCCCCTAAATGCGCTATGTGACCACCTGCATTCGTACCTGTTAATCCCAAAATGTCTAATAAGACTATTCCCGCTGCGAGCATCCAATATTTTACCTCAAAAATCCCCCACAAGCGAACCGGCATATTTGGCAAATAAGTTGCACCGGCTACAAGCACAGCAATACATCCGGCGCTTGCTCCAACCATAGATCCTGTTCCTAATAACGGGCTAATGTTGTACAGTATGATGTAAAGTAACCCACCTCCAATACCTCCATAGATGTACAGGGCCAACATCCTTTTCTGTCCAAGATATTCCATCAGCATTTTTCCGGAGAAATAAAGGATCAACATATTAAAAAGTATGTGACGGAAGTTAAAATGGGTGAACATGTAGGTAAGTATGGTCCAAGGTCGTGTAACTAATTTCCAAGGACTTGAAGGAAGGGCCAATACATCATCAGCGAGTTTTGGAATAAAACCTACCTCGGCTGTTGAAATAGAAACAATAGCATTAGAAATACTATACATCAAAAAGATGCCAATGTTTAAGTACAACAACCTCGTGAGGTAGTTGCCATGAAATGCATCATTTTTAATGTTGTTGATGAAGCTACTCATGATTCGTAATCAAGAAATCTAAAGATACATTTCTCTCCTCCATTTTCGGATGAGTAAGAACCCGAAAAGCATTCCCCCTAGGTGGGCGAAATGCGCTATACCACTATTACTTACTGCAAATCCATTATAGAGTTCAAGAAGACCGTATCCAATGACAAAATATTTGGCTTTGATGGGGAAGAAGAAATTTAAGTATATGACTTGGTTTGGAAAGGTCATCCCAAATGCGAGAAGCACGCCGAAGACGGCGCCCGAGGCTCCTACCATAGGCGTGTTTAATAAACGATTCATGGCACGCCAAGTGGGATCGGTATAATTATATCCTCTGCTCATAAGGTCTCCGCCCTCCCTTAAGATGGTTTCTATTGAAAGGCTATCGAGTTGAGAACTTAGTTGAAAATATTCCAACGCATTTACCCCTATTTGAAGAGCGCTTGCCCCTAATCCGGTCAGAAGGTAATAAATGAGAAATCGCTTAGGGCCCCAATAATTCTCCATTGCGCTGCCTAAAAACCAGAGCATGATCATGTTCGAAAAAATATGCCCCAGATTACCATGCATGAACATATGAGTGACCAATTGGAATGGAATAAAGCTTTCAGATAAAGGGAAATACAGTCCAAGCCAATTAGTTATATCAATACCGAAACTATTGTCAATACTGTACATTCCGAGGAAGAACAATCCGTTAATAATTAACAGGTTTTTGACTACTGTTGGCATTAAGCTGAATCTGCGTTGTACGATCATAGTGCTTTTTCTATTTGCTCGGGGCTCCATTCTACGATGATTTTCTTGCCCTTAGGAGTGTATTGTGGGTTTGAACTGCTTAGGAGTTGTTCTCTTAACACATAGAGTTCCTCTGCGGTTCTAGGATCTTGTGTGGCGGCACCGTTTTGTGCAATGGCCAAGGCGATACTTTTAAGCAGCTTGTTCTCGCCTGCTTCCTCTTGCTGGTGAAATTGTTCGAACAGTGCTTCCAGCGTTGGTACGGCCTGTTCAACATTGAGCATCATTGGGATGCCTTTAATGTCGTATTCGCCCTCAGTGGTTCCAGGGGCCAAGTCAAAGCCTGCGATGGTAAAATCTTGTTCGTGCTCTTGGTATAGCGTTCTCTCGGCCATGGACAAGGAAATGCTCTTGGGGAACAAAACTTGTTGCGAAGGCACGGTCGCATCTTGGAGCTTGGACCAGATTTGGTCGTACAATATTCTGAAGCGTGCCCCTTTGATATCAATCACTAGTGCCTTCTTACCCAATATTGTAATGGCATACTGACCCCAGCGGATGATTTTTCCACTGACAGGATCTACAGGTAGGGCATCTTCGATATTCCATTCTTTTGGGCCGTCAAAAGCTTGCTGGGTATTGAGGTATTTTTCGTTTTTAATACGCTCATATCGCTCATCGTTGGACCTGATACGTGGCGGATTTGATTTGGTCGACTCGAATGGATTGAAGTTCGGATTGACTTGAATCTGAGGCGGTTTTGGAACATGCCCCTCTGGTAAAGGCGGAACTTTAAAGCTTTGTTCAGCATCAAAGTCTATGGCGGGTGCGACATTGAATTGTCCTATCGCATGCCGGGCAGCGCTTCGGAGTACAGCATAAATGGTGCGCTCGTCTTCAAACTTTACCTCAGTTTTAGTGGGGTGAATGTTTACATCCAAACTCTGAGGGTCTATTTGCAAGTGCAGAAAATATCCAGGATGGTGGTCTGCGGTCAATACCTCTTCAAAGGCTTCGCGAAGCGCGTTATGCAGATAGGGTGATTTGATGAATCTATCATTTACGAAGAAAAACTGCTCGCCGCGTTTCTTTTTAGCAAACTCAGGCTTCAAAATAAATCCGCTGACTTTTACTACTTCAGTTTCTTCCTCGATTGGAACGAGACGCTCATCAAATTTCCGCCCAAATATGCCGTTAATTCGACGACGTAAGGGCTCAGGCTTGAGATGAAACAAAGTGTTGCCATCACTTTTCATAATCCACTCGATAGCAGTGTGAACTAGTGCCACACGGTGGAACTCATCAACACAATGGCGCAGTTCTACACGATCATTTTTGAGGAACTTCCGACGTGCAGGAACATTGTAAAACAAGTTCTTGACCTCTGCATAGGTCCCTTGGGCACAGGGGTAAGGGTTCTTGGCTACAATGCTACCGCCTTCTAGCTTGATCTCAAGACCAAGTCCCTCTACCTCGGTGTTCGTCCGCATCAATGTATGAGATACAGCAGCGATGGAGGCCATAGCTTCCCCGCGAAAGCCTCGAGTGTGAAGATTAAAGAGATCTTCTGCGTTTTTAATCTTACTTGTTGCGTGTCGCAAGAAGCAGCGCTCAGCATCTTCCTTGCCCATACCGCTTCCGTTATCAGTGACTGAGATGAGTGTCCGTCCCGATCCCTCGAGTTGTAAGGTGATCTTTGTAGCCCCTGCATCAATACTGTTTTCCAATAATTCTTTAACCACAGAGGCTGGGCGTTGCACCACTTCCCCTGCAGCAATTTGATTGGCTACATGGTCTGATAAAACAGCAATTATTGTACTCATCCTATATAGTATACGGCTACGGCTGCAAGAACAGCAAGGGCTACAAAGCTTACTAGCATACGTTTTATAAATCCTTCGCTTGCACCTGCACTACGCTTTCTACGAAGGTCCCAATTCTCACGTAAGCGATCGCGGTATTTCTCTTTATTTTGGAATGGAATCTCATCGACACTTTCATTGCGTTCCAAGATGCGAAGTCGTTCCTGTCGCTCATCGTGAAATCTTGGCTGGTGTTGAAAACCGCGAGGTTGGCGTCGATCAAAGAATCCCATATGTTTGTTATCTTTTCCTCTCAAAGGTAAGAACCCCTTGGCACTTTATCGACCTATGCAAGTACGCTTTCTCAAGGCCATATTTCTGGCAATTTCATTGATTATTTTACCGGGTAAAAGAATATATGCGCAATCATTTAATGTAGACTCTGCCTTGAGTTCGATGTCTTTAGATGAGAAAATTGGCCAATTATTCATGGTTGCTGCCTACAGCAATAAAGGTGAAGCCCATGAAGAGGAATTAGAAAAACTAGTGCGTGATTACCATATTGGAGGTGTAATTGTCATGCAAGGAGGACCGGAGCGTCAAAAAAAGTTGTTACACCGTTTACAGGGTGCAGCGGCATTTCCATTACTCGTGGGACAAGATGCAGAATGGGGACAAGCTATGCGTTTGGATAGTGCCTATAAATTTCCGACATCGCTCACTGTTGGAGCTGCTGGCAATAATGAAGAAGCGCATAATTTAGGGTATGCAATGGCTGAAGAGTGCAGTGCAGTTGGCGTACACATGAGTTTCTCTCCGGTGCTCGACGTCAATACGAATCCAAATAACCCTATTATTGGAGCGCGATCCTTTGGTTCTGATCCAGATGTAGTGAATGCAATGGGCGTAGCTGTAGTTAACGGGATTCAAGAGAATGGAGTAATCGCTTGTGGTAAGCATTTCCCAGGCCACGGCGATACTCATCAGGATAGCCATAAAACCTTACCAAAAGTCGACCGTACCCTAAGTCAACTCATGGAAGTGGAATGGGTGCCGTTTAAGGGAGCTATTGACGCGGGTGTTGGGGCTATTATGATTGCCCATTTGAATATCCCTTCCCTAGAGCCCTCTGGAAAACCCACGAGTCTTTCACGCAAGGTCATTCAAGAGATTTTGAGAGATCAATGGGGATATGAAGGCCTCATTATTACCGATGCGTTGAATATGAAGGGGGCTGCGGCCTTTGCACCTCCTGGAGAGTTAGAGCTTGAGGCGTTTGCAGCTGGTAACGATATATTATTGTTTCCCATGGATGTTCCAAAGGCTACCAAAGCCTTCCAAAATGCTTTAGCAACGGATAAGATAACCATGAAATCAATAGACGAGCGTGTGAGAAGAATTTTGGTAGCAAAATCAAATTGTAGGGCGTATTCGGATTGGCTCGAGGCTCAAAAGTCGGCTGATCAAACGTTGCTAATCTCAGACCACGGTTCTCTTGAAAGAGAAGATTTGAACCAAAGAGTATCGTTCAATCTCATTCGGAATGCTGCTACTTTGTTAGAATTGGGTACTTCACCATTTCCTATCGAAAATCTTGAGCAGGATTTTTTGCATATATCCTTGGGTGATTATGAGTCATCGGAAACCGTTAATGAATATTTGGACCGCTATTTAGAAATGTCGCATCATCAAGGTGTGAATGTAGATGAGGACGATATATCGTCGAAAGATGTTTATGTGGTTAGTTTTCATCAAAACGTTAAGAACCCATGGAGGCGATATAAATTAGAATCACAAGAGAAGGCGCTGATTAAGCGATTGTCAGCAACCGGAAAGCCATTGTATATACTACATTTCGCAAATCCATATGGGGTGATGACCTATCCTGGTTTAGGTCAAAACGCTCGTATTTTGATCATGTATGAGAATGACCAGTATGCACAACTTTTAGCGCCTCAATTTTTGTTTGGAGCACGAGGAACAAAGGGTTCTTTGCCGGTTGATCTTCAGCAATGGGGAAAAGCGGGTGACGGAAAAAATACCGAAGAACTTCTTCGATTAAAGTACGGCATCCCTTTTGAGGTGGGCCTTGATGCGGGGCATATAAATCGCATTGATTCGACCGTCGAACATGCCATAGCTGCTGGGGCTACACCTGGAGCCCAGGTTTTGGTGGCCCGTGATGGTAACGTTGTCTATCAAAAATCATTTGGACACCATACTTACCAGGGCGATCGACTTGTTGGATGGAAAGATTTGTACGATATCGCTTCGGTCACAAAAGTGACTGCAACTCTTGCGGGAATAATGAGATGGTATGAAAAGCAACCCTTGCTCTTGAAAACCAATATTGGCAATCATACCGATCGCGTGGACGGTTCTGGAAAAGAGTTTTTAGTACTTGAAGACGTCTTAGCACACCAAAGTGGTTTACCAGCATGGATTCCTTTTTATGTGCAAACCATCGAAAATGATAGTACCCGAAATTATTGGTACCGTGATACTCCGAGTTCGGACTATTTAAAGATTCAATCTGGTATGTATCTACGCGAGAGTATTCTTGATACCATGTATGAGGTTTTAGCGCGCAGTACAATGAAAACCCCAGTTTACAGATATTCAGATCTAGGCTATTATTTATTCCAGGAAATGTTGGAAGATAGATTCAATGAACCCTTGGATAAGTGGGTATCAGGTACATTCTATGGTCCTTTAGGGGCAAAAAGGTTGACATACAATCCATTGAAAAATGGATTTGAATTAAATGAGATTGTCCCGACCGAAGAGGATACTTATTGGCGTAATTCCGTTGTTCACGGAACAGTCCACGATATGGGAGCAGCGATGTTCGGCGGAGTTGCGGGACACGCTGGACTTTTTGCAAATGCTAATGATTTAGCAAAAATGATGCAGATGTATTTAAATGGGGGTTATTATGGAGGTGAGAGATACTTCCAAAGTTCTACCATCGAAAAATTCAGTAGCTGTGCCTTTTGTGAGGTTCAAAATCGCCGAGGTCTAGGGTTTGATAAAAAGCAATTAGGAGATGGGCCTGGTCCAAGCTGTACCTGTGCTTCAGATTTAAGTTTTGGTCATACCGGTTTCACAGGAACCATGGTTTGGATGGATCCTGAAGAAAATCTACTTTATATTTTCCTAAGTAATAGAACATACCCTAGTGCTGAGAATTGGAAATTGAGCACCTTAGATGTTCGAACGAATATTCAGGGGTATATTTACGACGCCCTTAAATAGTCCCTGGCTTGTATGAAAATTGGAGTAGTTTGTTATCCTACCTATGGTGGATCTGGAGTTGTAGCCACAGAATTGGGTATACAAATGGCTAAAAAAGGTCATGAAGTCCATTTCATTACTTATAGTCAGCCAGTGCGTCTTGATACTCTTGAAGAGAATATTTATTACCATGAGGTAAATGTTCATGATTACCCCTTGTTTGAATACCAGCCCTACGAACTTGCTTTGAGTTCGAAAATGGTAGATACAGTAATCAATGAGGGATTAGACATTCTACATGTTCACTATGCCATTCCGCATGCATATGCTGCATATATGGCTAAGAAAATTCTTTTGGAAGAACACGGTAAATATGTTCCAGTGGTGACTACGTTGCATGGCACTGATATCACTCTGGTTGGAAAGAACCCGTCATATAAACCTGCCGTTACTTTCTCAATTAATAAGAGTGATGTTGTGACCTCGGTTAGTGAGAGTTTACGTCAAGATACTCTAGACTCCTTTGATATTAAGAAAGAGATTGAGGTTATTCCCAATTTTATCGATCTGGATCTATACCGTGCGGATAAGAATTGCCGTCGTGCGCAGATTGCCCCGAATGGGGAGAAAATCATCACGCACATTTCCAATATGCGTAAGGTGAAGCGAATTCCGGATATCATCAATGTCTTCGCAGGTATTCATGCTCAAGAAAAATCGGTTCTACTCATGATTGGAGATGGACCTGAGCGTGAAAAGGCAGAGAAGCAGGTACGTGAGCTGGGGCTTACAGATTGTGTGAAGTTCTTCGGCAAGACTAACGAAGTTCGTCGATTGCTTTGTATGAGTGATTTGTTTCTCTTGACTTCTGAATCGGAGAGTTTCGGATTGGTAGCGTTAGAAGCAATGGCGGCTAGCGTACCAGTTTTATCCACAAATGCAGGAGGTATTCCTGAGGTTAATATACATGGTTATACTGGGTACTTATCCCCGGTAGGAGATGTGACTTCCATGGTGGGGTATGGTTTGGAGCTCCTTCAAGATCCTCAAAAACTCATGGAGTTTAAATCGAACGCCACTGAGCGTGCCAAAGCTTTTGGGATTGAGTCTATTGTTCCTAGATATGAAGAGGCCTATGAACGTGCACTTGCGGAACGATTCGAAGTCTCATAAGAAACACAATTACTTAACTTTCGATTGTTGCGCAATAGTGAAAAAATAGGTATTAAATCTTATCTATCCGCCAATTCGTTTTGTATCGTATCCCAGAGATTTAAGCTTATCCATGGCTTTGTCACGAACATTGCCCTGAAGCAGGATTTCACCATTTTTTACCGAACCACCGACGCCGCAATGTTGTCTCAGTTGCTTGCCTAACTCTTTAAGTTGATCCTCCGGTCCTTCGAATCCTTTGATGATCACTACCAGCTTTCCGCCTCGTCCTTTTTTTTCAAAATGACAATGGAGTAATTGCTTGGAGGGGTCAAAAAACTCTTCATAATCGTCCGCTGGTGCTTCAAAATCTGGATTTGTGCTAAAAACAAAGCCTCCTAAGTCCTCTAAATTGATTTTCTTTGGTTTGTCTTTTCTACCCATCTATGAATGATTTAATTACAAGCACTTCGAATCCAAAAGTAAAGGAGATTGTCCAATTATTGACAAAGGCCCGCGCTCGAAAGCAGAGTGGGTTATGTGTTGTGGAAGGTGCGCGTGAGATTCAGCGTGCTTTATCTGCCGGTTGGATGGGCGTGGAGCTTTGGTCAAAGGAAAATACTTCACAGGCACATTGGATGGAATCATTTGAGCATCACTATATCGCTGGTTCCAAAGTCTTCGAAAAAATCGCTTACCGCAGTGGTACGGAGGCTCACGTCGCGCTATTCGAGCAGCGGCAGTGGAAATTACATGAGTTAGGTGCTTTATTGAGCGAAGCTCGTGGGGTTTTGGTGGTTGAAGGGATTGAGAAGCCCGGTAATGCCGGGGCTATACTTCGAACGGCACAGGCTG
>JAKMGS010000118.1 GCA_022424815.1 Schleiferiaceae bacterium
ATATACCTACGTGCCTCAGTACCCACGTTGGTCGATCACATCCAAAAGAGAGGACGCGATTACGAAAACAGCATTCGCATTGATTACTTGCGTCGCCTAAACGAGCGTTACGAAGCGTGGATTAATTCGTACGACAAAGGCAAAGTCCTCATTGTCAACGTCGACAAGAACAACTTCCCAGAGAACCCCGAAGATTTGGGTGAGATCATCCAACAGATTGACTCAGAACTGAACGGCCTCTTCTAAAGCTTTCACAATTTTTTCTGCGGCACCGCACTGCTCAAGCATCCAAGCTTGGGCTTTTTTACCTTGTGCTTCAAACGCTTGGGTGCCTACCTGATCTAAATACTGTGCCCAGTCCTGGTGCGATCGAATGGGCTGTAGAAATCCCTCTTCGACTAATTCTGTATTCTCCGCAATCTTCTGCCAGTTCGGACCACAAGCCGCTATTTTTCCTTGAGCGGTCGCTTCCAAGACATTGTGCGTCGACTTGTCCCATCCGCCGCCAATCAAAATACCATCGGCCAAGCCGTACAAACTCACCAGCACCCCAAACTCAGGCACCATCAACACATCCGTTGCCTTAGGCTCGTCTCGAGTGCTGTCCATCACTTGGGAAGCTTCGTATTGCATCAACGCCTCTCGAACCTTCGATGATTCTTTTAGCTCATGCGGCACCACCCAAAGTGAATACTCGCGTAAATCTAAGCCATTCAAAGCCTCGCAATCCGACACATGGGCGCTACCCACTAGCAGCACTGGTTTTTGCTGTGCCCGTTTCCAGGCCGTAAATTTTTCATTCGCTTCCACCTCGACTAAGGCCGCGGCATAATCATACTTCGGATTCCCTAAGACTTCGGAATGCACACCGGCCATACTCATGCACGCGGCATCTGCCTCACTCACTACTCCCCAAGTATGTACGCCTCCAATGAAGTGCCTGCGAATCAACGGCAAAACGCGGCTCAAATACCACGGAGTTCTCGGAGCACTCATCCCCATCACCACCACGGGAACATTGGAACGTCGCAATCCAGCAATGTAGTTGGGCCACAAATCGTAGCGGACCATAAGTGCCAAATCTGGTTGCACATAAGCCAACCATTTTTTCACCAATGAGGGTCGGTCAAAAGGCAAATAATGCACCTTGGCGCGAGCGTAATGTTTACGCGGTTCGTAGCCTGAAGGACTAAAAAACGTCACCACAGCTTGCCAATGTTCATGTCGGTCTAAAAACTGTTCCAGCACAGGGCGCCCCATCTCAAACTCCCCTAAGGAGGCACAATGCATCCAGATCGTTTTCCCTTCTAATGGAGGTTCCTGGGTCCAATGCTGCGATCCATCCACCGCTTCCCACCAAGAACCGGCAGGACCGAAGGCGGCGCCCGTCCTAAACACTAACTCAGCCAGAAGTGGATAAATGATCATCAGTCCGTTAAAAAGAAGCTCTCTTGTTTTGCGTAAATGGGCAGGTACCATGTAAAGTTGACGCCAACGCCCATGTCCCACTTGAACGAATTATCCGGCAATCCCGTATCCGTGTTGAAACCTCTAATGTTCTGTGTAGTGGCTAAAAATGCGTGGAGCCCCAAAGCATAGTTGATACGTTCGTTATTGTCCAAATGAAGGTAACGAAGCTGGCCTTTCACCACAGGCCCCATGTGCAATCTATCGTATCCACGTAGCATGGATCCTTGAAGCTGCGGGAAGTTACCGCGCTCATTGCGCAAACTGATTTGGGTTTGCTGGGCACCGATGCCTGCCATCCAAAGCCACCCAGAATTTGGGTTGTAATGTGTTTTAAAAACATGTCCAATGTGAGCGGTAATCTGTCCGCCAGATAGTCCTGCTTGAAGGATGGCCAATTCTCCATTGACCCCCACGAAATTCCCTTGTTCATCGGCCAAACCCCCGAAGATTTCTGAAGCATTTTTTACCGAATTCCCATAAAACGCATCAAAGGCTGCTCCGACCATCCAACCCTCGCGATTTTTCTTGGTGTATTCTAGAGTAGCACCACCAAAGGCGCTGTATCGAGTCGCGAGATCTCCAAGGGGAATGTGGGTAGCAGGCGACAAGCCCCATAACTGTACTGTGCGGAGGCTATCGGCAGTGGTTAATTGGCCGCGCATAACGGTCGATAGACCGAAAAAAAATAGGCAAAAAAGCAGGCGATGCCATCTATTCATAGATTCCGTGGGCTTTAACTGCAAGGTAAGGGCAAATAGTCGTTCGTAATAATGTAATTTTAGGGCATTGAAATCGTTGATACAACGACCTAAAGCTTAAGCATGAAGATTACAGTCATTGGAACTGGATACGTAGGTTTGGTGACCGGCGCCTGTTTGGCGGACGTGGGCATCGAGGTAACTTGCGTGGATATAGATCAGAAGAAAATCGAAGGCCTGAAAAACGGCATTCTCCCCATTTACGAGCCTGGACTCAAAGACATTGTACTTCGCAACTTTGAAAAGGGTAGGTTGCACTTCACGACGGATTTGTCTGAAGCCATTGTGGGCTCAGCGGCCGCATTCATTGCTGTGGGAACGCCTCCAGGTGAGGACGGTTCTGCGGATTTGAAGTATGTGTTGGGCGTGGCTCAAGAAATTGGCCAGACTATGCAAGATTACTTAGTGGTCATTACTAAATCTACCGTGCCCGTGGGTACGGCGGAAAAAGTACGCGGCGCCGTGGCTTCTACATTGATAACTCGTGGAGCCGCATTCGGCTTTGACGTCGCCTCTAACCCTGAGTTCTTGAAAGAGGGTGCTGCCATTGAAGATTTCATGAAGCCCGACCGCATTGTGGTGGGCGTGGACAGCGAGCAGGCACAAAAAACATTGGACAAGCTTTACCGTCCGTTCACCTTGAACGGTCACCCGGTGATCTTTATGGACATCCCTTCTGCGGAGATGACTAAATATGCCGCGAACGCCATGTTGGCGACGAAGATTTCGTTCATGAACGACATTGCCAATTTGTGTGAGAAGATGGGCGCAGATGTGAATATGGTACGCAAGGGCATCGGCTCTGACCCACGCATCGGCAATAAGTTCATCTACCCGGGTATTGGGTATGGCGGCTCTTGTTTTCCAAAAGACGTTAAGGCCTTGGCCCGCACCGGACGTGAGAACGGCCACACCATGCGCATCTTAGAAGCCGTTGAACAAGTCAATGATGCACAAAAAAGTGTGCTCTACAATAAAATAAACGCCTACTTCGGCGGTAAGCTCGAGGGTAAGACCATTGCTTTCTGGGGACTGTCCTTCAAGCCAAATACCGATGATATGCGTGAGGCACCGTCAGTGGTCATCGCTAACCTTTTGACCAGTGCTGGCGCGAAGGTTCGTGCGTACGATCCGGTCGCTATGGAAGAAGCGGAGCACCAGCTCGGAGATAGCATTACCTACTGTAACAGCTACCTTGAAGCAACAGAAGGTGCAGATGCCTTGGCATTGATCACAGAATGGACAGAATTCCGCGTACCAGATTGGGATAAGGTGGCCGAAACGATGAATGGCAAGGTCCTGTTTGATGGACGCAATCTCTACCGCAGAGAAACCCTAGCGGAAATAGGGTTTGATTATTACGGCATCGGCCAAGGACAACAGATCTAATGGCAAGAGTACTGATCACAGGCGCGGCAGGATTTTTAGGTTCTCATTTATGTGACCGATTCATTGCTAATGGCGATGAGGTCCTCGCTATGGACAACCTCATTACGGGGAATATGGAGAATTTGGAGCACCTCAGTGGGAATCCAAAATTCACTTTCTACCACCACGATGTAAGCACCTTTGTGCACGTGCCGGGAAAATTGGACTACATCCTCCATTTTGCTTCACCTGCCTCTCCTATTGATTATTTGAAAATCCCCATTCAGACGTTGAAGGTGAGCTCTCTAGGAACTCACAACCTCTTGGGCTTAGCACTCAACAAGGGCGCGCGCATCCTCGTAGCCTCCACTTCTGAGGTGTACGGCGATCCCTTAGTCCATCCACAAACGGAAGAGTATTGGGGCAATGTAAATCCTGTAGGACCCCGCGGGGTATACGATGAGGCCAAGCGCTTCATGGAGGCCATGACCATGGCCTACCACACCTACCACGGGCTGGAAACGCGCATCGTACGCATCTTCAACACCTATGGACCGAGAATGCGTTTGAACGACGGACGCGTATTGCCTGCCTTTATCGGACAAGCATTGCGCGGTGAAGACCTGACCATCTTTGGCGACGGTTCTCAAACCCGTTCGTTCTGTTATGTAGACGACCTCGTTGAAGGCATTTACCGATTACTCATGAGCGACCATGCAGAGCCGGTCAATATTGGCAATCCGCACGAGATCACCATCTCGGATTTTGCCGAAGAGATCATTAAACTCACCGGAACCACACAGAAAGTGGTGTACAAGGAATTACCAGTGAACGATCCAATGCAGCGCCAACCAGATATCAGTAAGGCGAAAGAAATTTTAGATTGGGAGCCGAAGGTCATGCGTGCCGAGGGACTAGAGCGTACCTACGCTTGGTTTAAAAACCTACCAGAGGATCGTTTGTACCGAAAGGAGCACAGGGATTTCGAAGATTACAAAAGAAACTAACCAACCATGAACCAAATCTTAATCACAGGCGGACTCGGCTACATAGGCTCCCACACTGTTGTGGAGTTGATCCAAGCTGGCTACGACCCCATTGTGATCGACAACCTAAGCGAAAGCCCCATTGAGGTCAAGGACCGCATTGAAAAAATCGTAGGTAGGGAAATCACCTTCCGACAAGTTGAACTCTGCGACCGCGCTGCAATAGATGCAGTGTTTGAAGAGTTCCCGGATATTTCAGGGGTCATTCACTTTGCCGCTTTCCTCTTGGTAAATGAAAGCGTTGAGGCGCCGCTCAAGTATTACCACAATAATTTGTTGAGTACCGTTAACCTTCTTCAAAGTATGGAGGCCCACGGCATTCGCAACATTGTGTTCTCGAGTTCTTGCACGGTGTATGGCACTCCAGAAAACCCACATGTGGATGAAAATGCGCCCGTACAACCTGCGGAAAGCCCGTACGGCAATACCAAGAAGATGGGTGAGGAAATCCTCCGTGATACCGCAGCGACTGGAACCGTGGATGTGTTGAGCTTGCGTTATTTCAATCCTATCGGCGCTCACCCCACAAGTATCATTGGCGAATTCCAAGACGGCGAACCGCACCACTTGGTTCCCTACATCACTGAAACTGCCATTGGTAAGCGTAAAGAATTAAAAGTATTCGGGTCCGATTACGATACCCGCGACGGCTCTTGCATTCGCGACTACATTCACGTCATTGATATTGCCAAAGCCCATATT
>JAKMGS010000035.1 GCA_022424815.1 Schleiferiaceae bacterium
CGGAGAAGCGTGCGGCCCTACAGCGCATCGACTTTTCTGAATATGCTGCGATGCCGGCCAACGAGGACAAGGTGGAATCTTTCCAAGAGTTATATAAAATTTTGGATGTGGACGCCTTTGCTAAAAGCGAAATAGACCGCTATTACCAACTTTCTCTTCAAGCCTTGGACAAGGTGTCTTTGGACGCACAAACCGTAGCGCCGTTGAAAGAATTTGCCCAATGGCTGCATGGACGTGAATCTTAATTGATTCCCCCATCTTTTCGGGTTATTTTTGCCCCTTGTAAACACACACTTTCATGAACGTATTGGTTTTAGGCTCGGGCGGCCGCGAGCACGCATTATCTCATAAGATTTTTCAAAGTCCATCGTTGGGCAAGCTGTTTATCGCACCAGGAAATGCTGGAACGCATCAACTGGGCGAAAACGTAGCGATGAATATTGAAGATGCTGCTGAGGTCGGCGCCTTTGTGAAAGCCAATGCCATAGATATCGTAGTGATCGGTCCGGAAGCGCCTTTGGTGGCGGGAGTGCACGACGGCTTGAAGGCCGATGCAGCCCTATCTGATCTGATCGTTGTAGGTCCACGTCAGGCGGCGGCAGAGCTTGAGGGCTCTAAAGATTTTGCGAAGGAGTTCATGATGCGTCACCACATTCCTACCGCGGCCTATCAAACCTTTACGAAGGACACGTTGGCCGAAGGCCAAGCCTTTTTGGAGACCTTGGATGCGCCTTATGTATTGAAGGCCGACGGTCTTGCCGCAGGGAAGGGTGTGTTGATTATTGAAGATCTTGATGAGGCGAAAGAAGAGCTTAAGAACATGTTGGTGGATGCCAAGTTTGGCGATGCTTCTTCTCGCGTAGTGATAGAGGAGTTTCTGGCGGGTATTGAGTTTAGCATTTTTGCGTTTACGGACGGTCAAGGCGGCTATGTGATCTTACCAGAAGCGAAGGATTACAAAAGAATTGGTGAAGGAGATACTGGATTGAATACCGGAGGTATGGGAGCGGTGAGCCCGGTGCCATTCTTCGACGCTGCACTTCGCGAGCGTACGGTCAAGGAAATTATCGAGCCGACCATTAAGGGATTGGTCAAAGACAACCTTCCCTACCAAGGGTTTGTGTTCTTTGGATTGATCAATACTTCTAAAGGACCGAAGGTGATTGAATATAATGTCCGCATGGGCGATCCGGAAACGGAAGTGGTGATCCCACGCTTAGAAAGCGACCTTATTGATTTGTTCATTGCTATGCACGAAGGGACTTTGGACCAAGTAGATCTTCAAGTGAACCCTCAAACGGCTACCACTGTGATGGTCGTGGCGGGTGGTTACCCGGAAGCCTACAAAAAAGGAGATACGATCTCAGGTCTTCGTGATTTTGAAGCTACGACGGTCTACCATGCCGGTACCAAGGGTACGGATGAAGTGGTGACGAACGGAGGTCGCGTGATGGCCTTCACCAGCTTTGGTGCGGATAAGGATGAAGCTTTGGCTAAGAGCTATGCTTCTATCGCTGAGGTGAGCTTCGAGGGGATGAACTTCCGCAAAGACATTGGATTTGATTTGTAATTAAGGGGCGAGCGGAGCGAGCCCCCCAAATACCCATAAACAAAAAGCCCCGGCGTGAGCCGGGGCTTTTCATTAGAAGTCTTCGCAATTAAGCTTCACCGTTTGCTTTGTGTTTTCTCATTTGGATAATCCAATATAGGAGACCTCCACTGATGACTAACATAAATAGGGTATTTACAGAATCACCTGCAATTGGTAGTATTTTAAATGTTGCCTGGAAAAAATCACCTAGGCCCTCAAAGAAATTTCTTAACATAGCATGAGCGTTTGATGGCGCTAAAATAAAACAAAAAAGCAGATGCTTCTTCGCTATTTCAGAAAGATTGATGCCTATTCGGGAATCCGAGTTTTTACTGCTGCTGTGGTGGTATTTGCTGTTATTTTCTCCACGGGAACCGGAGGTTGGAAAGAGGTGATTTTAAGCTTTGGCTTAGGAGCTGTTTGGCTTTGGTTGTCTTGGACATTATTGCGTGATCGCTGGGTGATTAAGACTAGCGCTCTACGTTTTATGACCTTTCTCTTGTTGTCCATTTATTGGAGTGTAGAGTTCGAACTCAGCACATTGCTTTTTTATGTGCTTATAGTAGAAGTGAATTGGCATCTTGCCGAGAACCATAAACGAAAGGCCTCTGTTTTGTCTGTCCTGCATAGTGGAACATTAACGGCGCTTTCTAGTTATTGGCTACCGCAAGAGACCATATATAGCATGATTGGGGCCTTGATGATTTGGTTTGCTAGCGGAGGAATAAGGTTTAAAACCATCCTTCAGTGGCTACTAGCTTGGTCTATGACTATGGCGCCAATGACTTATTTAATGGTGAAGCAAGGTGTGGAGAAAGTTGATTTAGCCGATGCACCTTTTACTTGGTGGGTATTGCCTTTGGTGTTAATGATTGTTGCTGTTTTTGAATGGGTACAATCCTATCTGAAGGCCAACCAAAAGAATAAATCTCGTTCTATTGTTGGTGGACTTTTAATTGTCATCGGAGGAATTATGGGCTGGTGGTTTGGATCATTTTTTGGTATCTCAATTTGTCTATTAGGATTGAGTTATCATTTGGCAAATAGATTGAGATATTTTAAGCGTCAAACGATTGCTGAAATACTTTTTGCGGTAGTACTTATTTTTATTGTAGTCGTGCATTTCGACTTGATTCCTTGGTAAATGAGCGCAACCCGTTCCATTTTAGTGGTTAGATTGTCCGCCATCGGTGATTTGATATTGGTGGCGCCTGTGGTGGCCCAATTACATCATGAAGGCTACAAAGTTTCTTTGTTGTGCAAGGATGCCTACCGGTCGGTGGCCCTGTGTTTGCCGGGCGTGGTAGAAGTATATTCCTGGGAGAAGGATAGGTTGAAAATAGGAGCAGAAGGATCCAATTTCACCGCAGTTGTAGACTTACAAGGAACCGCGAAATCTAAGCGATGGACGCGCGGATTGAAGACGAAGGTGTTGACCCATGAGAAACCGTATTTGCGTCGTGTATTGTTGTTGGCCTTTGGTCAAAGGTTTGCGCTTGAGCCTGTGGTCAGTCGATATTTTAAGGCCGCCCAGCCTTTGTTGAAGCAAGAGGAGGAGGCACCGGTAGAATTGGTCTTGCCAAAAACAACGTTAAACTTACCGGGAGGGCCCTACATCGCGGTGGTGATCGGAGGAACCTATGCCGGGAAGCGATTGAATTACGACCAGTGGCGTTCGGCCATTCGTGAGCTATTGAAATTAGGGTTACCTATAGCCTTAGTTGGCGGACCTGAAGAGGCGGGAATCGGGGAGAGCTTAGAGCAGCCTTTGGGTTCTGGGGTGTCCAATTATTGCGGAACCACCACCATTATCGAAGGCATGGCAGTAATTAAGGAGGCCGCCTTAGTGATCAGTGGAGATACGGGTTTCATGCACGCGGCCGCAAATTTCAAACGTCCGCTCATCAGTCTTTGGGGCGCCACGCACCCTAGTTTAGGCTTCGCGCCATGGCCGCAATACTCGGCCCAAAGCCAAATCATTACCGAAGGACGTTCGCCCATTAGCAAGCACGGAAAGGTGCAATGGTGGCAACGTAATCCAATGAAAAATTTCCCGGTAGAGCAAATCGCTCTTATTGCTGAGAAGATGCTGAAGGATAGAACAATGCCTTGAGTTCGGTGGCATCCCTAGGGTCCATTTTTCCTGCAATTATCAAGGCTAATTGGCGTCTGCGTAAAGCTGCCGCATAGTGTTCTTTTTCAAGGTCAGTTTCTGGAGAAATACTTGGGATTTTCACAGGTCGTCCTAATCCATCTACGGCCACAAAAGTAAAGATGCCTTGGTTTGCTTTCACGCTGGGCTCACCTGGGCCTTTGGACTCCAAATAGACATCGGCGATGACTTCCATTGAGGAAGAAAATGCGCGGCTCACCTTCGCCTCAATCGTTACAATGGCACCATGCGGAATAGGGTTTTTAAAAGCTACATTATTTATGGTCGAAGTAACTACAGTCTCCTTACAGTGGCGATGAGCGGCAATGGCACAACAGCGGTCCATCCAGCTGAGCAGTTGCCCTCCAAATAGGTTGTTCAATGTATTCGTGTCATTCGGTAAGACGATTTGCGTCATTATCGAAAGACTATCCTTAGGAGTCTTTAATTCTGCCATGGTGTTCAGTTTAATCTTCTTAAAAGTGAAGAAGGCCGTTTAATAGGCGTAGATCCAGGAATGTTGATTGATTTTCCCCTGAATTTGGGCTAAATCTTGTTTAGCAGCTTCACGAGATAAGTAATTACCAATACCCACTTTCAATAATGATCCTGGGAGGATACTTACATCCATACCATCTTTCTGTAGATCTTTTGCCAATGCTTTTGCATTATCTTCCATCTTGAAGGATCCTACAATGATGTAGTATTTTTTGGTTGAGGTTACTTTGCGAATTACTGGAGGGGGCGCAACGGCACTGCTTATGACACTGTCTGTTGTGCGGGTTTCTAATTCGCTTTCTTCCTCAATAGGAAGTTCAGTGGATGGGCTTCTATCGCTGTGATCAAGCTGAATAATCCTTTCCGGCGTAAACCAACCCGCCATCTCTGTGGGTAGTTCACTCTGATAGACGCCTAGGGTCACTAGAGCTGAAATAGCTGCAGCTACAGCGGCTTTTCTCCAAAGTTTTATTCCTTCGGATCGCTGTTCAGCAACTAGTTTTAGGCTTGCTGCTACTTTCGATTCTAAGGCGCTTGGCTCGTTTAGAGAATATAGCATTACCGAAGAGAATCCGAATGAGTGAGCATCAAATTGGTTGTTCTTCTCTGCCACGAATACGCCGTTCTTTCTGAAAGACCCCAGCCCTTGCAACAACAAGATGCTGCCAGAATCCAAAGTGCTCTGCCACTGGTTCACCTTATGGGCGATCCAGCTTTCGGCCATTTCCATGGTGCAGCGCATTTGCTTCATCACGGCTGGCAATAAAGAGTTCTCGGTGGTGGTATTCGAAGGAGTGAATCCGACATACTTACCCCTTGGAAAGGCCGTATTCGTAACAGCATCCCAACGGGCCGGTTTTTCCATGAGGTAGAACGTGCCCCACGAAGGGATCTGCACGCGTCCGCGCTCTGAAAGTCGTTGTATGATAATGGATTCAATCTGCATTACCTACAAATTTGCAAAAAGTGTGGATAACTCCTTTTTATTACCTCGCGCAAGGAGTGTAGTTTTTATACACAACCTGTTAATAACCTTGTGCCATGAAACCATTATTGTGCCTGCATTTCTTCCGTTCAGCAACTAACGCAAAGAAGAAGCAATGGATTACCTCCCTACCTCCTGAAATCTTAACTATTGAAAATCAATTCGAAAAGGCCCTGCTTGCGGCCTTTCCTGCGCCGCGAGATTGGGAACGTGCCCAGGAATTGGCCCACGCCGAAACCTGCAATGCCCAGCGGGAAGGGTATTTGATAACTTGTTTCAACGAGCCGCATTATCCATCCATGCTCAAGGAACTCCCGGACCCGCCCATGGCCCTTATGGGTCGCGGCCGCTGGCCACTTTTCAAAATTCCCCTCGCAGTCGTCGGCACTCGCAAACCCACGCAATACGGCCTTCGTGCGGCTCGAGAGTTGACCACACACCTGAGCGAATACCCCATAAATTTTACGAGTGGCCTTGCCTTGGGCATCGATGCGGCCGTGCATCAGGCGGCACTGGATGTGGGCGCCACGACCACCGCCTTCCTCGCCGGAGGGATGAACCATTTCACGCCGCGCCGGCATTTGAACCTCGCCAGGGAATTGGTCGAAGGCGGTGGTGGGTATTTCACAGAACAACCCTTTTCGCAGCAGCCGGAACGGCACACGTTTCCCGTGCGCAACAGGCTCATTGCCGGGGCGAGTTTGGCGACGCTGGTGTTGGAGGCTGCGCGAAAGAGTGGCGCCCTGATCACGGCCAACCAAGCCTTCCATTATGGGAGGGAGGTTTTTGCCCTTCCCGGAGCGACAAACATGCCTATGAGCGAAGGGCCTAACGCGTTGATTGCCGACGAGATGGCCAGTGCGGTGGTGCGTTGGGAGGACTTTGCACCGCGTTTTTATCCGATGTGGCGAAAAAATGACGGGATTTTGGGTGAGGGCGAGGTATTGGAGGCAGGGATTTTGAGCTTATTTCCGCACGGAAGGAGGGTAAAATTGGACCATATTTCTTACCGATTAAACCAACAAAAGTCCAGTGTTTATAAGGGTTTGAATACGCTCATGCAATTGGGCTACATAGAACGCGTCGGGGCGCAAACCTATTGTCGGAAAACTGTGCATTAATGTGATTCACAAGTTCAGTTTTGTTCTACATTTGCTATGAAAACCTATCAATACATACAGACAAAATGTCGAGCCAGTACCAAGGCCTCATCGATGCATTTGTTGCAAAGGTCGAAGCCGCCAACCCAAACGAGCCTGAATTTATGCAGGCGGTACAGGAAGTTGCAGAATCTGTAATTCCCTTCATCGAAAACAATCCGAAGTACAAAGGAAAAAGCTTACTCGAGCGTATCGTGGAGCCGGAACGTACCATTATGTTCCGAGTGCCATGGACCGACGACGCAGGTAATGTGCACGTCAACAAAGGATACCGCGTGGAATTCAATAGCGCAATTGGACCCTACAAAGGAGGCTTGCGTTTCCACCCGACGGTAAACTTGAGCGTGTTGAAATTCTTGGGCTTTGAGCAAATCTTTAAAAACGCCTTGACCACATTGCCTATGGGCGGTGGTAAGGGTGGGTCCAACTTTGATCCCAAAGGCAAGTCGGATGCTGAAGTAATGCGTTTCTGCCAGAGCTTCATGACCGAGTTGTCCCGCCACATTGGGGCGGACACGGACGTACCTGCCGGTGATATCGGTGTTGGCGCACGTGAGATCGGCTTCATGTTCGGACAGTACAAGCGTATTCGCAACGAATTTACGGGCGTGTTGACCGGAAAGAGCTTGTCGTGGGGTGGATCGTTGATCCGTCCAGAGGCGACCGGTTACGGAACGGTATACTTTACTCGTGAAATGTTGGCCACCAAGGGCGAGAGCTTTAGCGGCAAGCGTGTGTTAATCTCAGGTTCAGGTAATGTGGCCCAATTCGCTGCTGAGAAAGTAATGGAACTCGGTGGAGCGGTATTGACCATGAGCGATTCCTCAGGACATATCGTTTGTGAGGGCGGAATGAGCCGTGAGCAATTGGACTTTGTGATGGAGTTGAAGAACGTGCGTCGCGGACGTATTTCTGAGGCTGCCGATGCATTCTCAAACATCGCGTTCCACGAAGGCACGCCTTGGGGTGTGAAGTGTGATGTGGCCCTTCCTTGTGCGACTCAAAACGAATTGAAGGGTGAAGATGCCCAGAAGTTGATTGCAAATGGCGTGATGGCGCTTGGCGAAGGTGCCAATATGCCTTGTACGCCGGAGGCGGTGCACCACTTCCAAAGCAATGGCGTGTTGTTCTCACCAGGTAAGGCGTCGAACGCCGGTGGTGTGGCTACA
This sequence comes from Schleiferiaceae bacterium, assembly GCA_022424815.1. Classification (GTDB taxonomy): domain Bacteria; phylum Bacteroidota; class Bacteroidia; order Flavobacteriales; family Schleiferiaceae; genus UBA10364. The sequence continues at coordinate 7,556 of JAKMGS010000035.1, forward strand.
TCAGGCTTGGAGATGAGCCAGAACAGCCTTCGCATGAGCTGGACTCGTGAAGAGGTAGACGGTCACTTGGGCCGAATTATGACGGATATCCACTCCGCGTGTGTGAAATATGGAACCAAAGAAGATGGTTCTGTGGATTACGTACAAGGCGCAAACATCGCAGGTTTTGTGAAGGTCGCGGATGCTATGCTAGATCAAGGTGTGGTGTAAGGAGGACCAATTTTTTTAAAATGCTACGGGCGCCCAGCGGGCGCCCGTTCTTTTTTCAATAAGTCCTAGAAGCCTACGCGTCCAGCCACCAACGCTGAACTTCGTCGATACAGCCCTGTTGATGGGTGATGTGTCCCATATGTCCCGAGGGCGAGGTATAGCGGTAGTTCACCCCTGTTGCCAAGGACCATTTTTCTACGCTATCAAAGGGAATCACGGTGTCCAATTTTCCTGTAAACACCCCCACAGGGACAGTGCCTCCTTCGAGGACGTGTGTACGGTCTTTCCTAGTTTTCATGCCTTGAATCGCAGCCACAATTCCCTCCACCGACATCTCGAGACTTTGATCAATCTGTCGGTGAATGGCAGGCTGGAAGGCCTCACGCATCGTAGCATCGAAGAGTTGAGGGATGGACGCGCGAATGAAGGCATTGTGATTTTGTTGGACCAATGCCGCTGCTTTTTCTCTCATCAGCTGACGCGCAGGAGAATCGGCCAATGGCGTAGAGAAAAATAACCCCAATTGCTCGAGCTTTTCCGGGTGCGTTTCAGCGTAAGCTAAGGCGACATATCCGCCCATGCTGTGGCCTAAAAGATGGAAGGAGGAGATCTGGCAAAATTGGACCACTTCATCCACAGCCTCAGCCATCAACTCCATCGTGTGCACCGCGGCGAGAGAATCGCTTTGTCCATGACCCGGCAAGTCAATCATGAGCACCGGCCCATGGGTGTTCCAGGCATGCGACAATCCGTCCCACATGCGAGTATCTTCCAAGAAGCCGTGCAGCAACACCAAAGGCTTATGCGCCGGATTTCCGGGCCGCCATTGGTAGTGTAATTGGCCGTTCTTAAAAGCTAATAGGGCCATTATTGGGCCATGAATGCCTCAATTTCTTCTACTGTCTTTGGGATGGCACGTGTCAAGTTTTCGTGACCGTCATTGGTGATCACGATATCGTCTTCGATGCGAATGCCCAGTCCTTCTTCAGGGATGTAAATACCCGGCTCCACGGTGAATACCATACCTTCTTCTACGGGAATGGTCCACAAACCGTAGTCGTGAACGTCCAAGCCGAGGTAGTGGCTTGTACCGTGCATGAAGTACTTTTTATATGCTGGCCACGCAGGATCTTCGTTGGCTACATCTTCTGCGGTTATCAAACCGAGTTTCAATAGTTCTTGGGTCATTAGATCGCCCACTTTTTTATGGTAATCGTCCAACATAATGCCCCGGCGTAGTAAAGCGATGGCGCCTTCGTGTACGCTTAAAACCGCATTGTATACCTCCGCTTGACGTGCAGTGAATTTCCCGTTTACTGGGTAACAGCGCGTCACATCACAGGTGTAATTTCCATATTCTGCACCCACATCAAAGAGTACGAGATCGCCGTCCTTACATTGATCGTTGTTCTCGATGTAGTGCAATACGTTGGCGTTATTTCCTGCAGCGATGATGGGTGTGTAGGCGAAGCCGCGGCTGCGGTTCATCAAGAACTCGTGCATGAATTCGGCCTCTAATTCGTATTCCCAAACCCCAGGCTTCAAGAATTTCAAAATGCGCTCGTAACCTTTTGTAGTAATGGTTGCTGCTTCGCGCATGACCTCTAGCTCAAGTGCCGTTTTGGTCCCGCGAACGCGATGGAGAATAGGCTGGCTACGCTCAAATTCATGAGCGTGATAGTGTTCCTTGATCCACTTATTCATTCTGTCGTGACGCAATTCGGTTTCTACATGCGCTCTTAAGTGCTCGTTGCCATTGAGGTAGATACGCTCGGCATTCACGGCCATTTCATTGAAGACGCGTTCAAAATCCGACAACCAGAAAACGGTCTTAATACCGCTGATGTCAAAAGCTTCGTCTTTGCTATACTTGGCCCCTTCCCAAACCGCGATGAGGTCATTAGTTTCTTTCAAGAAAAGAACTTCACGAAGACTTTCCTTGTGTGCATCAGGGAACAATACAAGGATGCTTTCTTCTTGATCTGCACCGCTTAAAAACAGAATATCACTGTGCTGTTTGAACGGCAAATGCCCATCAGCACTGGTGGGATAGATATCGTTTGAGGTGAAAATGGCCAATGAATTTGGTTTCATTAGGGCAGTAAAACGACTTCTGTTTTCAATAAAAATCTCTCGGTTCAGCTGATGATATCTCATGATAGGGTCTGACTATATTAATTTAGAATAGTTCTATTGTGATTTATACTACTTCGTTGGTACAGACTAAAGTCTGTGCCGTAAATTTGACATGCTAAAATTAGGCTATTAAACTTTAAAATCGCTTATGGCATCAACTTCTAAAGGTCTTTTCGGTTCTTCATTAGCTCGTAAGTACTGGATGGCCGCTACAGGACTCTTCTTGTGTAGCTTCTTAGTTGGACACTTATTAGGTAACCTTCAACTCTTCGTTACTGGTGAGGAAGGTAAACTCGCGTTCAACGAATACGGTCACTTTATGACAACCTTCCCCGTGGTGAAGATCTTATCATATGTGACGTACATCAGCATCCTTTTGCATACTGTGGACGGAATAATGTTGGCGCGTCAAAACCGTGCGGCTCGTCCAGTGAAGTATTTGAAAGAAAACCAAGCGGCTAATGCTTCTTGGGCCTCTCGCAAGATGGCTTTGCTCGGCATTTTAACCCTGTTCTTCATCGTGGTTCACATGAAGAGCTTTTGGTACGAAATGCATTGGGGTGCCCTAGAAAAGGATGCCAACGGCAACAAGGACCTTTGGACCTTGACAGTTACTGCTTTTGAGCAGTGGTGGTACACAGCCTTCTACGTACTTGCCCTTACTGGTCTTGCCTTCCACTTGAGCCACGGTGCACAGAGCGCGTTCCAAACCTTAGGCATTAATCATCCGAAGTACACACCGTTTATTAGCAAAACAATGGTGGCTTTCGCATGGTTGATTCCAGCAGGCTTCATCGCCGTAGCAGTATTCCTTTTCGTTGTTCAACCAGGTCAATCACTATAATTCTCTTACTATGGCATTAGATTCTAAGATTCCAGCAGGCCCATTAGGCGAGAAGTGGACAAAACATAAAGGTGAGATTCCATTGGTATCGCCTGCAAACAAAAGATTAATTGACGTAATCGTAGTAGGTACCGGTCTAGCCGGTTCATCTGCAGCAGCTTCTTTGGCTGAAATGGGTTACAACGTGAAAGCATTCTGTTTCCAGGACTCTCCGCGTCGTGCACACTCAATCGCAGCACAAGGGGGAATCAACGCAGCGAAAAACTACCAGAATGATGGGGATTCAGTGTACCGTCTGTTCTACGATACGATCAAAGGTGGCGATTACCGCTCAAGAGAGGCCAACGTTCACCGTTTGGCTGAGGTAAGCCGCAATATTATTGACCAGTGTGTCGCTCAAGGTGTTCCTTTCGCACGTGATTACGGTGGTTTGCTAGACAACCGTTCTTTCGGTGGGGTACAGGTAAGCCGTACGTTCTACGCAAAAGGTCAGACAGGCCAGCAGTTGTTGCTTGGTGCTTACTCTGCATTGAACCGTCAGATTGCAAAGGGTCGTGTGAAAATGTATGCGCGTCACGAAATGCAAGAGCTTGTTGTCGTAGGCGGTAAGGCGCGCGGTATCATTGCGAAGAATTTGGTAACAGGAGAGTTAGAGCGCCATAGTGCTCACGCTATACTTCTGTGTACGGGTGGGTACGGTAACGTTTTCTTCCTTTCTACAAACGCGATGGGATCGAACGTAACTGCTGCATGGAAAGCGCACCGCAAAGGAGCGTACATGGCTAATCCATGTTTCACACAGATTCACCCAACTTGTATTCCAGTAAGTGGTGAGAACCAAAGTAAACTGACGTTGATGTCAGAATCGTTGCGTAACGATGGTCGTATCTGGGTTCCTGCGAAAAAGGAAGATGCAGAAGCAATCCGCGCAGGTAAACTTCACCCGAACGATATCGCAGAGGAAAACAGAGATTACTACCTCGAGCGTCGTTACCCGGCATTCGGTAACCTAGTACCTCGCGATGTTGCCTCGCGTGCAGCGAAAGAGCGTTGTGATGCAGGCTACGGAGTGAACAAGACAGGTGAGGCAGTTTATCTAGATTTCGCAGCGGCAATTGTTCGTTACGGAAAAGAGGAAGCACTCGTAAAAGGGGTGAATAACCCTTCTGATACAGATATCAAAGCATTGGGTGAGAAGGTAGTAGAAGCCAAATACGGTAACCTCTTCCAGATGTACGAGAAGATTACAGCATCTAACCCGTACAAGGAGCCTATGATGATTTACCCAGCAGTACACTACACGATGGGTGGTCTATGGGTAGATTACAATTTGATGACTTCAATTCCGGGTTGTTTTGCTTTAGGGGAGGCTAATTTCTCAGATCACGGTGCCAACCGCCTAGGTGCATCTGCATTGATGCAGGGTCTTGCGGACGGTTACTTTGTAGCGCCTTACACTGTAGGTGAGTTCCTAAGTAAGGACATCCGTACTGGAGCCATCTCAACAGATTCTCCAGAATTTGAAGAAGCTGAAAAAGCGGTTCGAGAGCGTACAGACAAGTTCATCAATAATAATGGTACCAAATCTGTTGACTTCTTCCATAAGCGTCTCGGAAAGATTATGTGGACCGAGGTAGGTATGGCTCGTAACGAAAAAGGCTTGAAGCAAGCGATTGCTGATATCCAAGCATTGCGCGAAGAATTCTACGCAGATGTTCGAGTGCTGGGTTCTGCTAATGGCATGAACCCTGAGCTTGATAAAGCAGGCCGCGTAGCAGACCTTATCGAACTAGGCGAGTTGATGGCGAAGGATGCACTACAGCGCAACGAGAGCTGTGGTGGTCACTTCCGCGAAGAGTACCAAAGTGAGGAAGGAGAAGCCCTTCGAGACGATAAGAACTTTGCCTTCGTAAGTGCATGGGAGTTCACAGGTGTACCTGCAGAAGCCAAATTGCACAAAGAAGAATTGACTTTCGAGAATGTTGAATTGAAGACACGTTCTTACAAATAATTCAGACTATGGATTTAACATTAAAGATCTGGAGACAAGCAGGCCCTGAAGCAAAGGGTGAATTGAAAACATACCCTATTTCTGGGGTAGAGGAGGACATGAGCTTCCTTGAGATGCTCGATTACTTGAACGAGCAGTTGATCGACCAGGGCATTGAGCCTGTTGTGTTTGATCACGACTGTCGTGAGGGTATCTGTGGTATGTGTTCGCTATTTATCAATGGTGAAGCACACGGTCCAGGCCGTAAAATCACGACGTGTCAGCTGCACATGCGTGAATTTAAGAGTGGCGATACCATATACATCGAGCCGTTCCGTGCGAAGGCATTCCCTATCATCAAAGATTTGATGGTAGACCGTTCTGCTTTTGATCGCATTCAGCGCGCAGGTGGGTTTATCTCAGTAAATACCTCTGGAAATACGATCGATGCCAACGCTATTCCTGTACCAAAGGAAAATGCAGACAGGGCATTTGATGCGGCAACGTGTATCGGCTGTGGGGCTTGCGTTGCAACGTGTAAGAACTCTTCGGCGATGTTGTTTGCATCAGCGAAGATCAGCCAATTCTCATTGCTTCCACAAGGTCAGCCTGAGGCTAAAGAGCGTGTATTGAATATGGTACACCAAATGGATCTAGAAGGCTTTGGTAACTGTACCAACACCGGTGCTTGTGAGGTAGAGTGTCCAAAAGGCATTTCTTTAGAAAATATCGCACGCATGAACCGCGATTACTTGTTCGCTTCATTTAGCAGTAATAAATAAGATTCTAAACTAGTCCAGAAAGGACTAATACATTATAGACCCCGGCCTTTGGTCGGGGTTTTTTATTCGATGATATATAGTGTCAAGAAATATGCTTCAAATTATCGGACACATGTAATCACTGAAGAGTGTTTCTGAATTTTTTGAACTCAATAATCAAGAAATAAGTTGCACCAATGACGAAAGGATAAACTAGAAAGTTTAACCTAAAGGCTTCGGTGAAATTGAATTTTATAAGCTCAAGAAACGCGTCTGACATTCCGCAACCGTAGCAATTCATTCCGAAACATAATGTGAATAAACAGGGGATTCGAAGGTCTAGCGAGGTAGTCATCACTACAAGGGTCATGATTATCTCGTACAAGACAACCGACGCCAATATTTTGTTCTCGCGTACAAGGTTTCTTAGAAAGGAATTAAGGCTTGAGAGTAACGCCATCACTATCCTTGTAGTTACCTGAAATAATAAGAATTAGGTCTATCAGGGCCCAGATTCCGCATCCTCCTGCAGTTAAAAGTTGGATAATACCGATGGTGGTATGTCCAGTGTAAAATCTGTGTATTCCCAATGCTCCTGCAAACCAACAGAGAAGAAGTGCAGGTAAAAATTTATTTTCACCGTTTTGGTCATCCCCGCTTTCAGAATTTTGTTGGGGCGCGCCACAGTTTGGGCAAGCAGCTGCTTTCGTACTCAGCTGCTTGCCACATTCTGTGCAATACTTGTAATTTTCAATGGTGTTAAGAGAGGTCTCTTCCATCAGCCATTTTTAATGACCCTGTCAGAATTTTGATTAGATCGATCAAGGTCCAGATACCGCAACCTCCAAGAGTGATTAGCATTAACCACCAGTTACTGTAGCCCATCATTAATCTATGGATTCCGAGGGATCCTAGGAACCAACAAACAAGGGCCATTACGATTTTAGATTGTACTGGTTTTTCAGACATAATATTGAGTGTTTTGATTTGTTGAAACTCAAAGTAACAAATAAATTCTTACAATGTTCTAATTATTTAATTGGGATGTAAATTTTTTCCTCAGAATTTGGGTCCTCGTTTTTGTATTTCGCGCCCAAGCATTCGAAGTGCGGTCGGTCGTCCAACTCCCATGAACTATTGGGTAGCCATTGGCTGTAGATGTAGCGCCATACTGCTGAGTCACTGCTCAATCCTTTGTAATGAAATACGGCATAGGTACCCGGAGGAATTTCAAGGTGCTCGAACCCTTCGTTAGGGCCCTTGACTTCTGCACCGCCCCAGTAGGTAAAACTTGGATCTGCCGTTGGACCGAAAACAGGCACGCCGTCAAAAGAGCGCAACGAAATCAGGTCTGCATTACAGCGGTTGCCCACGCGCGAAAGTTGTGGCATCACTTTGGGCCAAAGGGTCCAAGGAGCGAAGAAGCGAAGAGACATGGGAGCAGAGGCGCCACATAATAGTGCGCCTTCGAATTCGACGATTGTAGGTGTAATCATACCTACAAGATAGGTCTTAATCGTTCAGCTTTAGAACCGCTAAAAAGGCACTTTGAGGAATCTCCACGTTACCAAGCTGGCGCATGCGCTTCTTACCCGCCTTTTGCTTTTCAAGG
>JAKMGS010000119.1 GCA_022424815.1 Schleiferiaceae bacterium
TATTTGAAGCAGCTCGGGAAAACTCCGTTTTTCCAAAAGACAAAGCCAACCCCGTACGATGAGGCCATCAACCTTATCTGGTATTTACAAAACGTATTTTACAAAAGTGCGGGCGACATTACTGCGGAAATGCGACGTTCCCTACCAAATTGGGACGGGACTTTGAACTTGATTAATCTCGGTTTCTGGCCTGGTGGTGATCGCGACGGCAACCCGTTTGTAAGCGTGGATACGACCTTGCAAGTGGCGGGCCGACTGCGCGATGTCTTGTTGCAATGCTATTACCAAGATTTGCGTAGGTTGCGCCGCCGCATCTCATTCTCAGGGGTGTACGAGGAGCTCATGGACATAGAAAAGATGGTCTTGAAGTGTATCCGCCACCAAGAGGAATGGGATTTCGTGAAGTTCCGCAGTGCCTTGCACAAGGTACTTTCGGATTTGCACGAACAGCATGACGGCATCTTCGTGGAGCTCGTAGAAGAGCTCTTGGATAGAGTGGCACTTTTCGGATCGCATTTTGCAAGCATTGATATCCGTCAAGATAGCCGCGAGATCAAGCGAGCCTTTGATGCCTTGGCTGAGCAATTGGGGGTAGCGGTACCAGATACTCCTGGCGAGTTGTTTGCACTGCAAGCAGCTTGGGACGGCTCCCTTACCGAGGATGACCGCATTGATGATACCTTGCAGAGCTTCCGCGTGATTCGCGAAATACAAGCCAAGAATGGTCCTAAAGGGGCACACCGTTATATCATCTCGAACTGTCGAGGTGCCATGGATGTGGCGCGCGTGTTCGCCTTGGCGCGATGGACCGCCTTCGGGGACGAAAAGATCACGGTGGACATCGTGCCGCTCTTTGAAACCATCGACGATTTGGTCGGTGCAGGTGCTTCGATGAATACCTTGTATTCTGAAGCCAATTACCGCGCGCACCTCACCCAGCGTGGCAACAAACAAACCATCATGCTCGGGTTCTCAGACGGAACCAAAGACGGTGGATACATGAGTGCCAACTGGAACATTTACCGTGCGAAAGAAAACCTCACGCGCATTTCAAAGCAGCACGACATCGATGTGCTCTTCTTTGATGGTCGAGGCGGCCCGCCGGCACGTGGTGGGGGTAATACCCACAACTTCTATGCGTCCTTGGGCTCGCAGATTGCATCGTCAGAAATCCAATTGACCGTGCAAGGTCAAACGATCTCGAGCAACTTCGGTACGCCGGAGAGTGCGCAGTTCAATATGGAGCAGCTCATTACGGCTGGTTTGGAAAACATCTTGTTGACCGATGAAACCAAAACCTTGGAGCCACAGGAGCGTCAGTTACTCGAGGAATTGAGCGACATCAGCTTGAAATACTATACCGAACTCAAGGAGCACCCGCTCTTCACCGAGTTCTTAGAGGAGATGAGCCCGCTCAAGTACTACGGCATGGCCAACATCGGTTCTCGCCCGTCGAAGCGTGGTAAGGCCAAGAAGCTTGAGCTGGACGACCTCAGAGCCATTCCGTTTGTGGGGGCTTGGTCACAACTGAAGATGAACATTCCTGGATTCTATGGTCTGGGTAAGGCCTTCCAGGATTTGAGCGAAGCGGGCAGGTTGCATGAAGTGCAAAGCCTTTACCGCAAGTCCAAATTCTTCCGTACCCTAATTGAAAACTCGATGCAGAGTATGTGTAAGACCTTCTTCCCGTTGACTTCATATATGGCGGACGATGCTAAATTTGGTGCCTTCTGGGGAGTGCTCAACGATGAGTTCGAGCGCACAGAGAAGTTTGTATTGAAGGTCAGCGGACAGCCGGAATTATTGAGCAATAACCCAGGCATCAAGGCTTCCATTGCCTTGCGCGAGAACATTGTACTTCCGTTGCTGGTCATTCAGCAATATGCGTTGATCACCTTGCGCGAGCAGAACCTCAGTGACGAGGTGCGCGCGAAGTATGAGAAGATGGTGGTGCGTTCCCTCTATGGAAACATCAATGCCTCTCGAAACAGCGCGTAGCGCAAAATTTTACGTACTATAAAAAAAGGCGCCCGCAGGGCGCCTTTTTTTATTCTTCGAATTTTAAGTCGTACCGCCATCCGGCGTATATCTGACGACCCATAATAGGTCCCCAAACCACAGAGGCATCGAACCTTCCGTCAAACGGCAGGTCGCCGCCTACTACAGGGTTTAATTGGCGAACGTTTAAAGCATTTTGAATCCCTACATAAATCTGTCCGAAAGTTCGTCCTTCTTTACTAATCTGACCATTGAGCATGGTGAAAGCAGGGCTGCGATTTTCGTATCCAACATCCGGTAGTCGTTGAGAGCTGTTGTAGGTGGCATTGATTTCGATTCCCATTCCTTTTCTGCCTGAGTAGCTGGCGCCAACATAAACCAGGTGAGGCACGTTGAGAATGACTTCTTCTAACTTAAAATAGTCCTCGATAGCTCCAGATGCATAAAAAGCTGTAAGGTCACGCTGTTTTACATCCTGATAACGATACGATACCTTTATCATTGTTCTATGGAATAGCTCATACTGTCCGCCTACCTGCGCAGAAATGGAGTAGGGGCTGTAAAGAATACGCTCTTGTACATTCGGATAAGAACCACCGGGTGATCCTATCAGTAAGGTATCCGTACTGCCGTCAAAATCAAAGACAACTTTGTTCGCAAATTGGGTATAGAAAATGTCAGCATTCCATTGCATTTCTTTGAACAGGACATCCTTGGTCCAATTTACTCCGATGCCATATGTATTCGATCTTTCAATAGGTGGGTAAATCGGGCCGAGACTATAACCTAGAAATTCTGCTGTACGATTATTCGCCATATAACCCAAATACTCAGACCCTAAGGTTGCAATTCTCCACGACCTACTTGCCTGCCCACGAAATGCCCAAGGACCAGAGTTGTACTTCAAATGTATTCTAGGAACGTAGAAAGGAAGATAGTACCTAAGAACATCAAGGCGTTGCCCTAAAATCATACTGAACCCTTCTCCATCAGGTGAGTTTACATAGCTGTACTCGCCATAAACACCAGTACATAATCCATAATAACTACCGTCCTTTTCCCACATATCTTGGGAGATTGAGAAACTATTGAAATCCAATCCTCCTTTCAATGTGTGACGTGTATCGAAGATATTGTCTTGGAAGATCAAGTTTCCGTACAGACGCTGCTCTTTTCCGGTAAAGACACGGTTGCCGAAGTAACTGTCCAAATCTTGGTAGACTGCACTTAGTTGTGTGCCTATACTGCGGTTGATACCGCCATCAAGGAAATAACCGCGTTTCGCCCAAAGTTCATACCTGTTGGTTTGTAGTTCATGCGACCAGATCGGAACTAGGGTAGGGTATCCGTACAACGTGCTGCCCCCAATGTTCTTAATGGCGCTCGCTTTAAGGCCAAATTGTGCCTCGCTAAACTTACCGCTGTGCTTCCAAGCATTTTGAACGAAAATATGTTGAGACAATGGCGAATCTAAATACCCGTCATTGTTGCCGTCCCAACGGAATAATTGCTGGCGGCCGTGCACCATCACATTCGAAGACCATCGCTCACTTTGCTTCCAAGTATAGATGGCGTTTTGCTCAAATCGCCCGGGTCCGGCAAACAAGTTGAAGTGGGCCTTCTGCTTGGTGAAACTTGGGCGTAGCTCGTAATTGATTTGTCCACTCATCGCCCCCGCTCCATTTACCACGCTACCAGGGCCTTTTGTCAACTGAATACTCTGGATCCAAGCGCCAGGAATAAGTGCCAGACCTAATACCGACGACAGTCCGCCCATGGTTTGTAGGTTACCTCTAGTATAAAGCGCGTATGGGCCTTCCAATCCAAGGAGCCTGATTTGCCTAGTACCGGTTACGGCATCGGTAAAAGAGGCCGAAATAGAAGCGTTGGTTTCAAAGCTTTCGCTGAGGTCACAACAAGCTGCTTTGCGCAGCTCCACTTCCGAGATGAGTTCCTGGCTAAGAATGGCTTTCTGGGAAAGAGATACACCGGGGTCACGATCAATATCAACCTCTTCGAGTGTTTCGAATAGTTCTATAGAGGATGTATCCACGACTTGAGCGCTTATCGACTCTACAGAAAGCAGGCCGATCAACACCCATAAATTTCGAAAGGTCATCGCTTAGTGCTTGTGTTTGCCACCGTGCGCGTGGTGTTCCTCGTGTGTTTCACCTGGCTTGCAAAGTGGATCACCCAAACCGTGCGAAGCTCTCAAATCAGCATCTCTGTATCTGCAGCATCCGTGGATATTGGCATATTGCTCATCTGTGGCCAAATGATCTTTAACATCATGACCTGCTTCGTTAATGGACGCTACGATTTCTTCTTGAGTAATTTTGTCGTTGCGGAAAGCCAGGGCTAATTGATGTGTTTCACGGTCCCAATCTGCTTTTTTAACTCCTGGCAAGTAGGCTGCATTTTCGATGCGCTCCTCACACATGCCACAAAGTCCGTCGACTTCAATAGTGGTTTCAGTGAATTTACTTTGTGCCCCCAGGGCCATTGCGCTGCAAAGCGCGATAGATATAAATAAATATTTCATTGTACTTGATTTTATGAATTAAGGATGTTGCTTTAGGCAGTCCTGAAATCACGCGTACAATGTCAATCTATGAAGAGCGATATAGAGTGGTGGTCCTGTCGATTGCACTACACGAGTAGTGTTCGAGATACGGCTGTCTATTTGTTGATGCTCTGTGTATTGGACAATTTCGGGTGTGATAAAAGGCAGTGCAGCGCTGACCTCACTGCTTTTGACCATCAGGTCGAGAGAGGTGTAGGTCGTTTCGCAGCAATCTTCTTCACTTTTTTCTGTCTCTGTGCCACATGAGCTGGTTTCAGTATGGCAGCAGGAAGGTTCTGTGTTAACGGTATGATGATCCTCGTGTGTTATGCCGAGGTGCACAGAACTTTCATGCTGACAGAAATGCAATAATCCTACTGCACCGGTGGAAACCACGGTGTAAAAGAGTGTGAAAACCAGTAGGATGAATCTTCTCATGAAGACAAAATTACTCAATACCTTAGCCTTAAATGCAAAAACTATGCAAAAAGTACTCTTACTAGGATCTGGAGAATTGGGTAAAGAAGTAGTCATCGCTCTGCAACGATTGGGTTGTACAGTGGTGGCATGTGATGCCTATGAAGGTGCCCCGGCCATGCAGGTGGCGGATCATTTCGAAGTGTTTTCCATGTTGGACGGAGATGCGCTCGAGGCGGCGGTTAGGAATCACGCCCCGGATATCATCGTCCCAGAATTAGAGAGTATCCGTACAGATAAATTGTACGAGTTTGAGCAAGCGGGTATACAGGTAACAC
>JAKMGS010000120.1 GCA_022424815.1 Schleiferiaceae bacterium
ACCCCATGGCATGTAGGTTAGGGGCAAAGATGTGTGCATCTTCGTAAATGGTGCGATCTTGGACAACGTTTAAACCTTCTTCGCGGACCTGGGTTACTTGTTCAAAGCGGGAACGCAAGAAATAAATTTGAAGGTTGAAACTCCAGCGCTGCATTTCTTCATAAAAGTCATCGAGGTAAGGATTATCGTCTACATCCTCGAAATGCGGTTGGTAATTGTAGTGCTTTGCTAATAACTCAGTTAAAGTTGTTTTACCAGAACCAATATTTCCTGCGATTGCTATGTGCATGACTACTATTTTTGTACCCGCAAAGTAATAAAAGTGTCGCAAGTAAAATGCAAATTGACTACCTAACTCAACAAATTAAATCTACCCGCCACGAATTAATTCAACATCCGGCCTTCGGCTGGGTCAACACCCTTGATAAAGCGCGCGATTTCATGGAAACGCACGTTTGGGCAGTATGGGATTTCATGGTTCTATTGAAGGCTTTACAGCGCGAATTGACTTGTGTTGATGCCTACTGGATTCCACAAGGCGATCCTGAAACTCGTAGGTTGATTAATGAGATTGTGCACGGCGAAGAAAGTGATGTGGATCAAGATGGAAATGCTACCAGTCACTTCGAATTGTATGTAAAAGCGATGGAAGAGGCAGGGGCGAATACCGCACCTATTTTGGCCTTTATTGAAGCATTACGCACAGGCGCCAATCCAATGGAGGCCTTGGAGAATAGCGATGCCCCCGAGGGTGCGAAGGCGTTCGTACGTCAGACCCTCGCAGTAGTAGAAGGTGGTAAAGCACATGAGATTGCAGCTGTCTTCACCTTCGGTCGTGAAGATTTGATTCCGGATATGTTTATGGAAATCGTTGGGAATTTAAAGGCCCAATTCCCTGAGCAGCTTGGACTCTTCGCCTATTACCTTGAGCGTCACATCGAAGTTGATGGCGATTTACACGGACATTTGGCAGAGCGTATGGTCGAACTTTTATGTGGTACGGATGCCCAGAAATGGGAAAGTGCGGCCGAGCTATCGGAGCAAGCCTTGCGTGCACGCATCAACTTGTGGACTGCTGTTATGCAGGCATTTGAGCAGCGTCATTCAGCGCCTGCAACTGCGTAATAAGGTCTCGGTTATTGCTCAATCTAGGGACCTTGTTTTGTCCGCCTAGTTTGTTTTTGTTTTTCAACCATTGGTGGAACAATCCCTTTTGAGCCACTACGATATTGGGTAGTTGTAAAACGAGGTTGCCTTTTCTTTTAGCGGCGTAATCAGAGTTTTCCTCTTTGAGGGCATTATCTAGATCTTGGGTGAAGGCTGTAAGGTCCTCAGGAGGTGTTTTGAATTCGATGATCCACTGATGCCCTCCGGTTTTTTCACTGTTCATGTAGCACGGTGCGGCATGGAATTCCACCAAATCGCAGCCGTGAATATTACAGGCTTTCAACACAGCGTTTTCAGCATCGGTGACGATCACTTCTTCGCCAAAGGCATTGATGAAATGTGCTGTCCTACCACTGACTTTGATTCGGTAAGGGTGCAGAGATACAAACTTCACAGTATCTCCGAGCAGGTAGCGCCACAACCCACCATTGGTGGTGATGACGACGGCGTAATCTGTATTCAATTGAACATCTTTTAGACCAATGGTTTGGCTGTTGGTCCCATTAAAAGAATCCATAGGAATGAATTCATAATAGATGCCGTTGTTGAGCAGGAGTAACATGCCGTCTTTGGCTGGGTCGTCCTGTACTGCAAAGAACCCTTCCGAGGCATTGTAGTTTTCCATGAAGGTGACCTGGTCGCCGGGCATGAGTGCGCGGAATTGGTCCTCGTAGGGAGCGAAGTTTACCCCGCCGTGTGCAAAGAGTTCAAGGTTTGGCCACACCTCGAGAATGTTGCTTTTTCCAGTGCGTTCGAGCACTTTCTTAAACAGTACGAGGAACCATGAACTTACGCCCCATAAGGAGGTGATGTTTTGTTCGAGGGCTTCATCTAGTATGGCATCAATTTTCTTTTCCCAATCGCTCATCAGCGCAGTGGTGGGGCTAGGCGCGCTTCGGAGTTCTGCCCACAGTGGAATATTTTGGATAAGGATGGCGCTGAGGTCGCCACTTTGGCTCTGCCCTTCGGACTGTATTTCTGTAGAACCGCCCAAGCGTAGGCCCAGTCCTTCGAAAATTTTAGTTTCCGGCACCGCATTGCAATACAAAGCGAGTTCATATCGTCCGCCGGAGAAGTGGCAATCTTCGATGCTGTCTTTGGAAACGGGGATGAACTTACTTACCCCAGAGGTGGTGCCGGAGCTCTTAGCATACCACTCCACTTTACCGGGCCAGAGAATGTTACGGTGGCCTTGACGCATGCGCTCGATATATGGTTTGAGAGCCCCGTATTCTGATAAGGGTACACGCGTTTGGAATTCACGTGGATGTTGGATGAGGTCGAAACGGTACTTCTGTCCATATTCAGTATCCATCCCCTTGGCTAGGAGCTCTCGAAGGAGTTGATCTTGGGACTCAATGGGCCGGTCTGTGAAGGCATAAATTTCCTCCACACGGCGGCGCATGTTTTGTCGGATGACTTTGTTAACCCAAGTATAGATCATGGCTTTAGGAGGTCGATCGTTTATGTGCTACTTTCACACACTTAAAGTTAGCAGAAAATATGCAGTTCACTGGCCCCTTAAGGAAAATGACTACGCAGTACGGACCTACCATTCGATACTCTTTGCCCTTGGGTATGGATTTGTTGATGATGAATGGACTCATTGGGAAGTCGTTACGCATGACGTTTACAGGGACGCATAAATGTTTCTGTGGCCAATTGGTCCCAGAAGTGTACCGCCAAAATTTCTGTCGTGAGTGCTTCTTTACTAAACCCGAAGCTTCGCCTACCATTATGAAACCGGAGCTTAGCAAGGCGCATTTAGGCATTGCCGAGCGAGATTTGGAATTTGAGCAGCGGTTGCAATTGCAGCCACATTTAGTGTACTTGGCAAAAACGGATCGCATCAAGGTTGGGGTGACTCGAAAGACCCAGATGCCGTACCGCTGGATGGACCAGGGTGCGGACGAGGCGACGGTCATATTAGAGGTGCCGAATCGCTATTTAGCGGGCATGGCCGAGGTGGCGTTGAAAGATCACTTTACAGACAAGACGTCGTGGCAAGCCATGCTCAAGGGGGCCACTACGGAGGAAAGCTTGGAGGAAGCCTTTGCCCTTGCGCAAGAGTCGTTGCCGGAAGAATTACAACAATACCGTACGCAGCAGCCGGAAATTTGGTCGATGAATTACCCTGTGGAGCAGCATCCATCTAAGGTAAAGAGCATGAGCTTCAAAAGTGAAGGCGATAGCTGGGAAGGAGCATTGGTCGGTATAAAAGGCCAATACCTGATCACAACTGCCGGCGTATTCAACGTGCGTTCGCACGAAGGGCACATCGTGAATTTGGAATTGCTTTAGACGTCGATTTCTTCGCCAATCTCTAGACCGAAATAACCGCGAGCCCACCACATAAAGGCATAGATAGCGGCAGTATCAAATGCTGCTGCAGTGGCTTTGAATAGCCAGCCGTCCCATATGTATTCCCCCATGGTGCTCCACGGTAGGGTGCCTATGAACAAGACGAGGACGACCAATATCGTGTCGACGAGTTGGCTGACCAGCGTAGAGAAGTTGTTGCGCACCCAAAGCATTTTTCCACCGGTGAGGTTTTTCCAGAAGTGAAATAGGCGAACGTCTATTAGTTGAGCGACGATGTACGCGAGCATGGAGGCGGCGATGACACGCCAAGCGTTTTGAAATACTTGGTTATAGGTGGCATCGGATATGGGTGAGCCTTCGATAGCGGGGAATTGGGCCCCGAGCCATAAGACGAAGAGAACGAAAACACTTGCAACCAGGCCGGAGAGTACGACTTGTGTGGTGCGCTTTTGACCGTAGAGTTCACTCAAAATATCCGTGATGAGGAAGGTTAAAGGGTAGGGGAGAACCCCAGCACTGATGGTGAATACTTTGAACCCGAGGTCGACCGTCACGAATTTGTTTGCAATCAGGTTGCAGGTAATTAATGCAGCGATGAATAATGCCCCTAGTAAGTAATAGAGGCGCTCGGCATTTTGTTGTTTTTCTGCAATCACTTATTGAAAAATATTGGATTAAGTCGAGCTTGAAGACCAGGGTTTTTGGTCAAAAAATGGAGTTCTTCTATTGCGGGATGATCAAATAGTGAAAGACCTTTAGATTGGGTTACTCCAAAGGATTCTATGTATTTCTCGATGGGATCTTTGATTTTGGGTAATTCGTTTAATTGGTACTCTTCAATACCCGCCTGTTTTGCTGCATACGCAATGGCATCGCTGAGGTTGCCCTCTAGGTCGGCCAATCCATTATCGACGGCATCATAACCTGTCCAAACACGTCCGCCACACAAGGGAAGGAGGTAGTCCAAGTCCATACTTCTTCCCTCGGCAACTTTACCCGTAAAATCAGCGTATCCGCGATCAATCATTTTCTGAAGAATGGCATATTGTGCTTCATCGGGATGCTTGGCTAGATTAGGAAAAGTCGCCATTGGATGGGTTTGTACTTCCTCCACGTTTAGCCCCAAGGTTTGTGTCATTAATTCTTCGGCGGTGAATAGACTCATAAAAATACCAATGCTTCCAGTAACGGTGGTAGAGTTTGTGAAAATCGCATCTGCATTACAACTGATATAGTACCCGCCTGAAGCGGCATAATTTGCTTGACTGACTACCAGTGGCTTTTCAATATTTGCAATGGTATGATGAATAATATCGGAGGTCAAGGCACTGCCTCCAGGACTATTTACTCGTAACACAATGGCTTTAACTCTGTCGTTTTCGTCCGCATCTCGCAAGGCTTCAATAATATTTTCAGTGCCTATGTTGTTTTCATCGCCCACGCCGTTTCCAATGTTGCCATTGGCATAAATAACTGCGATTTGTTCTGATGAAATAGAATAAGGAATCTGTGCCGCATAGTCAGAGTAGTCTATGATGGAAAATCGATTTTCAAAGTGGTTTATCACATCTTCCCTATAGCCCAATGCATCTACCAACCCGGCTTCAAGACAAGCTTCAGGGTTCATGCCTATGAAGTCTGTAGCAGCTTTGTCTATGGCGCTACGATCGACTCCTTTATTTTGAAATTTTTCAGCAATAAAATCCCAAAACTGAGTCGTTAAGTGAGTTAATTGCAAGCGGTTTTCTTCACTCATTTCGCTGGAAATGAATGGCTCGACAGCACTTTTAAAATCATTCCCGGTGCCTCTTACTACGAG
>JAKMGS010000121.1 GCA_022424815.1 Schleiferiaceae bacterium
CACCAAAAGTCGCGGTTGGGGATTGGGCCTGAGTTTAGCCAAGCGTATTATTGAAGATTACCACCAAGGCAAGGTAATCCTCGTCGAAAGTGGTGCTCAGGTGGGTACGACCTTTAAAATCACCCTTCCAAAGGCCTGATGAAACACGCCACGCTGTACCTCCACATTCCCTATTGCAAGCAAGCTTGTAACTATTGCGATTTTCACTTTTCTACTGTGCGCTCGACCGAAAATGAGGTAATCGAGCGAATGTTAGGAGAATTGGCCGAGGGTCAACATTCGTGGTCTGACTATGAATTTACCAGCCTCTACTTTGGAGGTGGCACCCCAAGTATTGTAGCGCCAGAACACCTCGAACGCTTCATCACCCATGCTTCTACATTGTATGCCCTAGGCGAGGATGCAGAGATTACCCTCGAGGCGAATCCAGACGACATCACCCCCGAACGGCTAGCCCAATGGCACAGCATCGGGATCAATAGGTTGAGCGTGGGGCTGCAAAGCTTTGATGATAGGAAATTAGCCATGATGAATCGTGCGCATCATTCAAACCATAGCCGTCAGTGCCTGCAGTGGATTTCTGAAAGCCCTATCGAGAATTATACGGTCGATCTCATGTACGGCATGCCCGGCAGTACGGTCGAAAGTTGGCAGGAACAACTCCAAACTCTCGCGGCATTCCGTCCACCTCATTTGAGCTGCTATGCCTTAACCGTGGAGGAAAAAACCGTACTCCATCATCAGGTGAAAAACGGTGAAATTTCCCTTCCGGCCGATGAAGTTATCATGAAGCAGTTTAAGGTTTTGGACCAATGGGCCAACGCACATGGCTTTACGCATTACGAACTGTCAAATTTTGCGCAGCCCGGTAAGCACAGCAGGCACAATAGCCACTATTGGACCGGAGCGCCTTATCTCGGCATTGGGCCTGGGGCGCATTCCTTCGACGGCACGCGCCGTTGGTGGAACATTTCCAATAATACCCTTTACGCGAAAGGTGCCAAACCTACAGAAGAACTCCTTTCCCCTCAAGACCTATTGCACGAGCGACTAATGGTACGCCTCCGCACCGCCGCTGGATTCAGCTGGGACAATGATTTTCCGGACGAGCTGGGTCAGGCGGAGCGGTTCGTTTTAGAGCAGGAGGTGGCTCGGGCGGTGGCGCAAGGAGAATTAGTCCCCAACGATGGAGGTTTTGCCATACCGGTAGCGCGTTGGATGGAGAGCGATAGAATTATTGCCCAATTATTTTTGGATTGACCTATCTTGTCAAAGATGAAAAACAGTGTACTAGATCTCGAGTTTGTAGCAGACCTCAGTTTGCCAGTGGGCGATGTCCCGCGTGCCTGGTACATCGATGCGCCCACGTTTGAACCAGTTCGATTGGGAGATTGGGTAGGAAGTGTTGCTGAAGGTGGTGCCGTAAACTTTTTCAATGTCGGCTTCAATCCTCATGCACACGGCACACACACCGAGACCGCCGGTCATATTCTACCCGAACGTCACAGCGTTCATCAACATTTCAAAGATTACTTCACCAAAGCCCTAGTACTCACCGTGGCGCCCAGCAATGGCGTAATCACATTGGAGGATTTCAAAGTGCGCTGGGAAGTCCTTGCTGAAGGTGCAGTGAAATCTGTAATCGTGCGTACCGAAATCGAGCCAAATAATGTGGCTACACGTGCCTACAGCAATACAGATTGGCCGTACCTCGATGCAAGCATAGGCACATTCCTTCGGGAGCAAAGCGTAGACCATGTACTCATCGATCAACCCAGTGTGGATAAGGAAGAAGATGGCGGAGCTTTAGCGTGTCATCGCGCTTTTTGGGGACCACAGCCTGTACAGAGCTTGCACCGAACCATTTCGGAGTTGCTGCACATTCCGGCACATGTCCAAGACGGTCACTACCTGCTCAATCTGCAAGTAGCACCAATGGACAATGATGCAGCGCCATCGCGCCCATTACTTTACCGCTAAAGGTTAGGATTTACGCGTACGCGCATCCACCGCTGCCAAGGTAGCCATGTTCACAATCTCACGGACCGATGCACCGAGCTGCAACACGTGCGCACTGTGCTTGGTACCGATCAATAACGGACCAATGGCCTCGGCAGCACCAAAACTCTGCAACATCTTGTAGGCAATGTTTCCGGCGGCAAGGTTTGGAAAGATGAAGACATTGGCCTTATGTCCGACCAAATCCGAGAACGGGAAGCTTTCCTCCAATAATGTATTATCTAAGGCAAAGTTGGCCTGCATCTCACCGTCGACGATGAGCTCAGGGTGTTCATTACGTAGGCGCTTGCTCACCTCAGCCATTTTACGGGCATCTGGTCCGTCGCTAGAGCCAAAATTTGAGTAACTCAATAGGGCGATTTTCGGCGTGATGTTGGTACGCTTCACCGTATCGGCGACATTCAGAACCATCTGAACTAAGTCATCCGCTGTAGGGTCCAAATTGATTGTCGTATCGGCAAAGAACATAGGGCCGCGCTTCGTCAACAAGGTATACATCCCCGCCGCCTTGCGAATACCTTCTTCCATTCCGATGATTCGGAGGATAGGGCGAAGTGCGGTTGGATATTTTACGGTCAAACCACTAATCAAGGCATCTGCTGCGCCTTCGCGAAGCATCATATTGCCGTAGTATTCGCGCGATTTGATTTTAGAGCGACATTCTGCCAAGGTCCATCCACCGCGCTTGCGCAGGGCGTACATATCGTTCGCGTATTTCTCGCGTCCTTCTGAGTTGGCAATTATATCGATGAATTCAGCACCTTCAAGCTCAAGTTGGTATTCCTCGATGATGGATTCCATCTTCGACATAGACCCGAGCAAGATAGGTTTAGCTACCCCGTTGGCGATAAGGATTTCCGCCGCCTTCAAAATGCGGTAATGATCCCCTTCGGTGAAGACGATGCGCTGAGGTGCACGACGTGCGTTCTCGTTGAGTAGGCGAATGAATTTATCGTCGCGCCCTAGACGGTCGCTAAGTTCCCTTTCGTAGGCATCCCAATCCTTGATGGGTGCTTTGGCCACTCCGCTGTCCATGGCCGCTTTGGCGACTGCTGGAGCGACGGTGGTGATCAGGCGAGGATCGAAGGGTTTTGGGATAATATAATTGGTCCCAAAAGATAGATTGCTCTCTGCATAGGCCAAGTTTACAATCTCCGGCACCGGCTCTTTGGCAAGGTCTGCAATGGCACGTACTGCGGCTAGTTTCATCTCCTCGTTAATCTTGGACGAGCGCACATCTAGTGCCCCACGGAAAATGAATGGGAAACCTAGAACGTTATTGACTTGGTTTGGATTGTCCGAACGACCGGTGGCCATAATGATATCCTCACGAGCGCTGATCGCATCGTGATACGTGATTTCTGGATCCGGATTGGCCAAGGCAAAAACAATAGGGTTTGGGGCCATACTGGCCACCATTTTCTTGCTCACAATACCGCCTTTCGACAAGCCTACAAAGACGTCGGCATTCTTCAGTAGTTCTTCGAGTTGTGCTTCCGGATGGTCTTGGGCGAAGATGGCCTTTTCCTCCGTGAGAGACTCACGACATTTAGTGATCAATCCCTTCGAGTCACACATGAAAAGGTTCTTGGTCTGTACGCCAAGGGAGAGGTATAATTTGGCACATGAGATGGCGGACGCCCCCGCGCCGTTGAAGACCACTCTAACCTTGGCAATGTCCTTTTCTGCTAATTCCAAGGCGTTCAACAAGGCCGCTGCTGTGATGATGGCAGTTCCGTGTTGGTCGTCGTGCATGATAGGAATGTCCAATTCTTCCTTGAGGCGCTTCTCGATGTAAAAACAATCGGGCGCTTTGATATCCTCTAGGTTGATCCCCCCAAAAGTCGGGGCCACAGCCTTCACAGTATCAATGAATCTTTCTGGATCTGATGCGTCCAATTCCAAATCGAACACATCAATGTCCGCGAAGATCTTGAACAATACGCCCTTTCCTTCCATCACCGGCTTTGAAGCCTCAGGACCGATATCTCCCAGACCCAGTACAGCAGTACCGTTCGAGATCACTGCAACTAAGTTCCCCTTCGCCGTGTATTTGTATACATCCTCAGGATTTGCAGCGATTTCCAAACATGGATCCGCAACCCCTGGTGAATAGGCGATACTCAAGTCGCGTTGCGAATTCGACGGCTTGGTCGGCACCACCTCAATCTTACCGGGTTTCGGCATTTGGTGGTACTGAAGGGTATCTTTCTTTTTAATTGGTCCTTGACTCATAACGAGTGAAATTAGTACAAAAAGGTGTTGAACGGAAACCTAGTCGCATGGATTTCTGAGGCCACGCGATACACGGTTCTCCGTAATTCGTCAATATTGTTGCGGTCTTGCGCGCTGATAAACACGGCACGCTCGCCGACTTTATTCATCCAACTGCGCTTCCAATGATCCAGATCATAATTGCGCTGTGTGAGCTCAAGTTCAAACTCATCTGCCTCCTCATGTGTGAAGGCATCGATCTTATTAAAGACCATGATGGTCGGCTTATCCTGACTCTGAATCTCTTGTAAAATGGTGTTCACGCTAGCGATGTGGTCCATAAAACTCGGGTGGCTAATGTCTACCACATGCAGGAGTACATCCGCCTCGCGCACCTCATCTAGCGTTGATTTGAAGCTCTCGACCAATTGCGTCGGCAACTTCCTAATGAACCCAACGGTATCGGTCAGCAGCAAAGGCAAGTTGTCGATGTTGATTTTACGCACCGTCGTGTCCAAGGTGGCAAAGAGCTTATTCTCGGCCAACACATCGGTCTTGCACAATAAGTTCAGCAGGGTACTCTTCCCAACGTTCGTATAGCCCACTAGCGCGACACGGCATAGCTTGCCCCTATTGCTGCGCTGGGTGGTCATCTGAACATCAATCTTTTCGAGCTTCTTCTTGAGCAACGAAATCTTTTGCTGGATGATCCGTCTATCCGTTTCAATCTGGGTTTCCCCAGGACCGCGCATTCCAATACCCCCTTTTTGACGCTCAAGGTGTGTCCACATTCGAGTCAATCGTGGAAGTAGGTATTGATATTGGGCCAATTCTACTTGCGTTCGCGCATAACTGGTTTGCGCACGGGCAGCAAAGATGTCCAGAATCAAATTCGTTCGGTCCATCACCTTCACCTCCAACAAGACCTCAATATTTTTCAGCTGCGACGGCGTAAGCTCGTCATCGAATACAACCAAGTCGATATTCTCCGC
>JAKMGS010000122.1 GCA_022424815.1 Schleiferiaceae bacterium
CTGTTTGCGACCTTTTCTTACAAGCTGTTGAATCGTTGGCATACGTACCTTTTGATTTCTAGTTTATTCTAATAATCAGTTACCCCATTTTTTGGGGACTGCAAATGTAGGGGAAATATTCGCACATACAAGCGGTGAAAAGGGAAAATAATCGGCTCGTTCTGAATTAATTAAGAGGGGTTATTAATTCGAAGTGGAAATCTTGTGAAATCTCAAGTTGGAATTGGTCCCTAAAAATCAGACTATACCATTAACTTTGGCACCTTGTCGAACGGAAATTAATCCCCCCATTGGCTCAGTTTCTCAACCAATTAAATGATGCGCAGCGCAAGGCTGTGGAGCACACCAGCGGACCAGTAATGGTCATAGCTGGCGCAGGTTCCGGAAAAACGCGTGTACTGACCTACCGCGTTGCCTACCTTCTGAGCAAAGAGGTTGATGCCTTCAACATCTTATCCTTGACATTTACCAACAAGGCAGCGCGAGAAATGAAGGAGCGCATTGGGAAGATCGTCGGTGAATCAGAAGCGAAGAATTTATGGATGGGAACTTTCCACAGCATATTCGCAAGAATTTTAAGGATTGAGGCAGAGCGTCTTGGGTATCCAACGAACTTCACCATATACGATGCAGACGACAGCAAAAAGGTCATCTCCAACATTATCAAAGAGAAAAACCTTGATAAGGACATTTATAAGTCCAAGACGGTTGCGTCGCGCATCAGTTCGTTGAAGAATAACCTCATTACACCGAAGGCATACTTCCAAAACGGAGAATTACAAGCTCAGGACAGTACGGCAAAACTACCGATGTTTGGTGAAATTTATCAGGCCTACACGGAACGGTGCTTCCGTGCCGGAGCGATGGATTTTGATGATTTACTACTTAAAACCAATGAGTTACTGTATAGGTTTCCGGAGGTTTTAGCCAAGTACCAGGAGCGCTTCCAGTACATTTTAGTGGACGAGTATCAGGATACCAATCATAGCCAATACTTGATTGTGAAGGCTTTGGCTGCGAAGTACGAGAACATATGTATTGTGGGAGACGATGCACAATCCATCTATGCCTTCCGAGGGGCAAACATTCGCAATATTCTCAACTTCCAAAAAGATTATCCAGATACGAGGTTATTCAAATTGGAACAGAATTACCGTTCTACAAAAACCATTGTGCAGGCGGCCAATAGCATCATTGCCAAGAACAAGGATCAGATTGAAAAGAATGTCTGGACGGACAATGGTAGTGGGGAGAAGATTGTGGTGCACAAGAGCGTTTCTGATTCGGACGAGGGAAATTATGTGGCGACCAATGTTTGGCAAACGTCCATGAACGAAGGGGCGTCGCACGATGATTTTTGTATTCTCTACAGGACCAATGCGCAGAGCCGTTCGTTTGAAGATGCGCTGCGAAAGAAGAACATACCCTACAAGATTTACGGTGGGCTGAGTTTTTACCAGCGCAAAGAAATCAAGGATGTGCTAGCTTATTTGAGGCTGGTCATTAATCCCAACGACGAGGAAGCGTTTCGCAGGGTGGTGAATTACCCAGCTAGGGGAATTGGCGCCACGACATTAGCAAAACTTACGCTTGCGGCAGAACAGCAGAAATGGTCGTTCTGGCAAACGTGTGAGAAGCTGAATACTATCCCAAGTGGCATTGGAGGCGCAGCGGTGAAGAAGCTGGTCGATTTTACGACATTGATCAACAGTTTCGCTGTGATGGCGAAAGAATATGATGCCTTTGATTTGGTTGCCCACGTTGCGAAGAGCGTGGGGCTAATTAAGGTGTTGGGAGAGGATAAAACGCCGGAGGGCGTGACGAGATATGAGAACGTCCAGGAACTGCTGAACGGGATCAAAGACTTTACTGAACAGCAAAAAGAATTGGACGGTGGAGATCCGTCGTTAGCTGGCTTCATGGCCGATGTGGCCTTGTTGACCGACAGAGACAATGAGGTGGACGATGGACAAGCGAAGGTGAGCATGATGACCATTCACTTGGCTAAAGGGTTGGAATATCCCTATGTTTATATCGTGGGGATGGAGGAGAATTTGTTCCCAAGTATGCTAAGTGTCGGCAGTCGCAGCGAGCTGGAAGAGGAACGTCGATTGTTTTATGTTGCATTGACGCGTGCTGAAAAGAGAGCGCACTTGACCTATGCGCATACAAGGTATAGATGGGGCAAGTTGATTGATTGTGAGCCGTCGCGGTTTATTGACGAGATTGACGAGAAATACTTGGACATCAAGATTCCTGAATTCTCGCCGACGAGCTTTAGTTCGCCAGCACTGGACCAAGCCTTTGGCGGTGCTTTTGGCGGCAGCACTAGTTCGACGGTCTATCGCGGCAAGAATAAAGATTGGGGCAAGAAGAGCGGGGCGAAATCGGACGCGCCGAAAAAACCTGCTGCCCCTACCCTTCGTGGAAAAACATTGAAGCCAGTACGGCGTGCCGGCGCGAGTTACGAGGCTAGTGGCGATCATTTACGCCCGGATCAACTCAGCGAAGGCATGCGCGTGGTACATGGAAGATTTGGTCTAGGCACGGTGAAAGCGCTAGAAGGCGAAGGCGCGGATGCAAAGGCGATCATCACCTTTGATAATGCCGGAGAGAAAAGATTGTTGCTAAAATTCGCCAAGGTTAAGGCGGTATAAGCCAAGAAATTAGTTATTTGAGGGTATGGAATACAATACAGAACGGACCACTTTGAAAATCCCAGAATATGGCCGCAATGTCCAGCGTATGGTGGACTATTGCTTAACCATTGAGGATAAAGAACACCGCAGTAAAGTGGCACAGAGTATCATTGATGTGATCGGAAATTTGAATCCGGCTATTCGTGATGCGCCCGATTATGCACACAAATTGTGGGATCACCTATTCATCATGTCAGACTTTAAACTGGATGTGGAAAGTCCCTACCCTATACCTACCGCCGAGAGTTTTGTTGGCCTTCCCGATGAAGTTCCATACCCTGTGAAATCTCGGAAATTTCGTCACTATGGGAGCATTGTGAAAACGATGGTGGGTCGTGCAGTGCGCATGGAAGATGGCGAGGAAAAGGAAGCATTGGTATATGGCATTGCCTACGCAATGAAACGCAACTACCTAAAGTTCAACAAGGACACGGTAGACGATAAGACCATTTTGGCGGACCTACAAGAGATGGCAGAAGGGAAACTAAGTGTAGACGGCATTGAATTGCCACATCCAAAGGCCTTCAACATTAGTGCTGCAGAGCGCAATCCTTTGGGTAAAAAGAAAAACAACAAGAAAAAGAAAAGACGCTTCTAATACATGGGCACATTCAAAATAAACGGGGGCAAGAAGCTCAACGGAACTATTACACCTCAGGGTGCTAAAAACGAAACATTACAAATTCTTTGTGCGGTACTACTTACACCGGAAGAGGTTCGCATCACCAATATTCCAGATATCGTGGATGTCAATAAGCTCATTGATTTATTGGGTGATTTGGGCGTGTACGTGAAGAAAAACGGTCACGGCGATTATACGTTCAAGGCGGAAAATGTGAATTTGGATTTCATGCACTCGGAAGAGTTCAAGACCAAGGGCGCTTCTTTGCGCGGTTCCATTATGATTGTCGGTCCTCTTCTGGCCAGGTTTGGAAAGGCTTATATCCCTAAACCGGGTGGTGATAAAATTGGGCGTAGAAGATTGGATACGCACTTCTTAGGCTTTGAGAAATTAGGTGCCAAGTTTAATTATGATTCAAAAGATTCTTTTTACAGCGTAGATGCATCTGAGCTGAAAGGAACCTACATGTTGCTCGATGAAGCATCGGTGACAGGTACAGCGAACGTGGTAATGGCGGCGGTGATGGCCAAGGGCAAAACCACTATCTATAACGCGGCTTGTGAGCCTTATTTGCAACAGCTGTGTAAGATGCTGGTACGCATGGGTGCCAAGATTGACGGTATCGGTTCTAATATGCTGCACATTGAAGGTGTAGACGCTTTGGGTGGTACAGATCACAGAATTCTTCCCGATATGATTGAGATCGGTTCATGGATAGGAATGGCTGCAATGACAGGGTCTGATATCACGATCAAAGATGTGAGTTACCCAGATTTGGGGATTATTCCAACAGTTTTCCGTCGTTTAGGGATTCACACAGAGCTTATCGGGGATGATTTAAGAGTGCCAGCTCATGACCATTATGAGATTGAGAGCTTTATTGATGGATCAATTATGACCATTGCTGATGCCCCTTGGCCAGGATTTACACCGGATTTATTGAGCATTATTTTGGTAACAGCGACTCAGGCACGTGGATCGGTACTGATTCATCAGAAAATGTTTGAAAGCAGATTATTCTTCACAGATAAGTTGATTGATATGGGCGGTCAAATCATTTTATGTGATCCACACCGTGCTACTGTCATTGGTTTAGATAAACAAGTACCTTTGAGAGCAACGACTATGACAAGCCCAGATATTCGAGCTGGGGTGAGTTTGTTGATTGCTGCGTTAAGTGCAGAAGGTACATCTACCATTCATAACATTAATCAGATTGATCGTGGTTATGAAAATATTGATGGTAGGCTTCAAGCCTTAGGTGCAGATATTGTGAGACTTTAAAAAAAGACATGATGAGAGTAAAGAAAAGTGTAATTCTTTTGAGTGTAATCGCAGGGGCTTTTGCACTACTGATGGCAGCTCAAAAAGATTTTGAGGTTACAGATGCTAAGTCGGAAGTTGTGGAAGTACAGATGGCTACCTTGGGCATCGGAGACAAAGCTCCAGAGATTGCTATGAGAGATCCACAAGGTAATATTCGCAAACTATCAGATTTGAAAGGCAAGGTTGTATTGATTGATTTTTGGGCTTCTTGGTGTCGCCCATGCAGAATGGAAAACCCAAATGTGGTGAAGACCTATAACGAGTATAAGGATGTTCGATTTAAGAATGGAAATGGCTTTGAGGTATTTTCCGTGAGTTTGGATCAGAATAAAGTTTCTTGGGAGGTCGCTATTAAGCAAGACGGATTAGTTTGGGAGAGCCATGTGAGTGATCTACAGGGCTGGAGAAATGCAGCGGGACAGACTTATGGAGTAAATAGTATTCCTGCGACGTATTTGATTGACGGCGAAGGGAATATTATCAAGAAGAACTTACGCGGTCAGGCGTTGAGAAAT
>JAKMGS010000123.1 GCA_022424815.1 Schleiferiaceae bacterium
ACTATTGCGGTTATAGCTCTCCTTACGGGCCCCCACGAATTCAAGGTCGACACCTTCAAAATTCATATGCGCTGTCCCGAAATTCTTGAAAACGGTCAGCTTTGGGCGTGGTTTGAGTTGTTGTTGAACCGCCTTGGCAAGTGCAATACCACTGCCGACGACCACAAAATCAATGTCCATTTTTAGCGGACGTCCCATCCATTGATCACGCACATATCCGCCCACGACATAGCATTCTAATCCCAAGGCGTCGGCTTGCGTACCGACGAGGGAGAAAATAGAATCCTTAATGTATTCTGGATGTTGTACCATCACTTACGCTTGGAGTTCGGGAAGTTTCGAGAAATAAATCCCGGCGAGCAAAAGTACGATGAGGATGAAGTAGATGCTGAGGTTTGTGCGTTTGATTTTTTGAAGCCAAAAATCCTCCGTTTCATTTCCGGTTAGTTCTACTGGATAAAGCAGGGGAAACAGCATGATGCTTTCCCGCCACCACAGTTCATCTTTTTTATGAATGTAGTTGCGCTTGTAGTAATCCGACCAATGTCCAGGTTTCTTCTTGTTCTTTACCCGTAGGTATTGAAAATGAAGTGCCCATTTAAAGCTGTATACGGCCAGGATGAAGACCATTAACGCGACTAAAAAGATGGTTTGTCCTGTGCTCATGAATTGCGAAGTTTTTTCATTGCTGCATAGCGCCAATAAATTCCTTGGGCCATGCTAATACTATAATTCCAGCCTGCTGCACCATCAAGTATACCGCCGCGAAGCAGGTAGTGCTTCACAAAACGAAAGGCAGGTTTTACCACAAAGTGGAAAGGAGTTAGCGCTCCGGTAGATTGGTTTTTATCTAGCGCGCTTTTGGCCGCATATGAACGCTGTTTATTCTCCCATCTCTCGTGGTTCAAGTAGGTGTGATGGTGAAGGATGCCGTGTAAGGGCTGTGGTTTTTGTAGGTCCAATTTTTCGTGCACTTCGCGGTCAGCGTAGCGCTGGCTGCGATGAAATAATCGGACCACAACATCGGATTGAAGGCCTGAAAAACGCATTCTTTTTCCTTGGAAATAATGTACTCTCTTGAGCCCCCAATACCCCTTTATGTCCTCGTGAGACTGCTCTTTCCAAGCAAGAATGGTCTTTTGAAGCACTTTGTCCAACACTTCGTCGGCATCGATGAAAAGCACCCAAGAGTACGTTGCTTGATTCATTGCCCAGTTGCGTTGTTCCGCCCAGTTTTTCATGGGGCGCTCCAGTACATTGGTGCCTAATTCCTTTGCCAAGACCACCGTTCCGTCACTAGATCCGCTGTCCACTATCAGTATCTCATCACTTACGGGTCGAACCGCTTCCACGCATTGTGGCAGGCGTTCCGCCTCATTTTGAGTGAGGATGATGACCGAGAGTGGGGTAGACATTATACGGCTACGTTGTGTGTTCTAAGTGCGTCATTCAAGGAGGTCTTTTTATCTGTGCTCTCCTTACGCTTTCCAATAATCAACGCACAAGGAACATTATAAGTACCTGCCGGGAAGTCTTTTGGCATGGTGCCAGGAATGACCACTGAACGTGCAGGGACATGTCCTCTATATTCTACTGGCGCAGGGCCGCTTACATCGATGATTTTAGTGGATGCCGTCAATACAACATTTGCACCGAGTACTGCTTCTTTTTCTACGCGTACGCCTTCCACTACGATGCATCGTGAACCTATAAAACAATCGTCTTCAATGATTACTGGAGCCGCTTGCAATGGTTCTAGTACACCGCCGATACCAACTCCGCCGCTGAGGTGAACGTTTTTACCAATCTGTGCACATGAACCAACAGTAGCCCAAGTATCCACCATGGTTCCGCTATCCACATATGCTCCAATATTCACATAAGAAGGCATCATAATCACACCGCTCGCCAAAAATGAACCGTGTCGTGCAATGGCATGAGGAACTACTCGGACACCCTTTTCAGCATAACCGGTTTTCAATGGAATTTTGTCGTGGAATTCAAATGGAGGTACTTCGATGGTCTCCATTTTCTGAATAGGGAAGTACAACACCACTGCTTTTTTTACCCATTCGTTGACTTGCCAACCATCTGCAGTAGGTTCTGCGACACGTAATTCACCAGAATCTAGTGCGCTAACCACAGCTCGAATGGCTTCTTGAATTTCTGCGTTTTGGAGTAATTCTCTATTCTCCCATGCATTTTCTATTGTTGCTCTTAACTCTTGCATAATCGTTGTTGTAAGGCCAAAGGTACGGCTTTCGGATGCTTTAGACTACCTTTGCAGCATGTCAAAAATCGTTGCTTTGGATATCGGAGAAGTCCGCACAGGTATAGCAGAATCTGATGCTATGCAAATGATGGCTTTTCCCTTGTTGACCGTTTACACTTCTGAGCTCATGGGCTATTTGAATTCTCGTAATCTTGAGGAGCCCTTGAATATAGTTGTGGTAGGAGCGCCGACTAGATGGGACGGAAGCCCTTCTGCTGTTGCTGCGTTTATTGATGATTTATGTGGCAAGATTACGCGGGCCTTTCCAAGGGTCCAATTAGTCCGTGTGGACGAACGCTTCACTTCCTCCTTAGCCTCTGATGCCATGATTCGTGGCGGCATGAGCAAGTCTAAGCGAAGTGAAAAAGGAGCGGTAGATAAAGTAGCTGCTGCCTTGATTTTGGAAAATTACTTAGCCCAACGCTAACTATCTTTGTACTCTCATTAGATCCTTATGATATTACCCATTGTTGCCTACGGAGATCCTGTACTGAATAAAGTTGCTGAGGAAATTGACGAACAATACCCTGGTCTAGAAGCTTTGATCGCCAACATGTATGAAACCATGTATGGCGCACATGGTGTTGGATTGGCAGCACCTCAGATCGGCCGCAGTATTCGATTGTTTGTGGTAGATGCCAGCCCGTTTGCAGAAGAGGGTGAGGAGGACTATGAGCTTTTGAAAGACTTTAAAAAGACCTTCATCAATCCCATCATCATCGAGGAATCTGGAAAAGAGTGGGGCATGGAAGAGGGGTGTTTGAGTATACCAGATGTTCGTGAAACCGTGTTTCGCAAGGAAACTGTGGTTATTGAATACTATAACGAGCAGTGGGAACTCGTAGAGGAAACTTATAGTGGTTTAGCGGCCCGAGTGATTCAGCACGAATATGATCACATTGAAGGAACCTTATTCACAGAGAAGATCAAGCCATTGAGAAAGAAATTAGTCAAGGGTGCCTTGGGACGAATAGAACGAGGTAATGTCAATGTGGATTACCCAATGAAATTCCCAAAATCAAAATGATCCGAGTGTACATATTGGCTTTCTTGGCCTTATGGTCTTGCAATGCAGCTGTCCAAAAGGATTTACCAATGATTGAAGAAAAAGAGGTGGCTTCGTTGGATTCTGCCGTACATTATCTTAACCTGGTAGATCAAAGCATTTTGTCGCCAAAAGGTTACACACGAGCAGCTATGCACTTTGTCGCTCAGGATTCGTTGATCAAAACCAAGGCTGAATATTTAATGAAAGCGGGCTTGACTTGTATGAATCAAGAAGGAGAATACCGCTTATATGGGGTGAACTACTTGATTTTGTTGAGCAATAAGTTTCCTCAAGACGAGTACGCGCCTCAAGCATTACTGCAATTGGCATTATTTTTTGATAATGTTTTAGGAGATTCAGAGCGTGCAACGGAATTTTTGCGTGCTTTGATACAGCGTTACCCCGAGAGTGTACTGAGGGAAGATGCGGAAGGTTTGCTGAACCTAATAAGTGTTTCAGAAACCGGAGAGATAGAACAAGTTAGACAGTGGTTAAAAACTAAATAATGGGATTAAGAACCGTATTATCAGTGGCCGGAAAACCGGGCCTTTGCAAACTCATTGCTCAAAATAAGGGCGGTGTAGTGGTCGAGAGTTTATTGGACGGAAAACGCACGAGTATTCCTGCAACGGCCAATGTAAGTTCATTAGGTGATATTGCTATCTATACCTACGAAGAAGAGGTGCCGCTCCGTGAAGTGTTCAAAGCTATGGCCGCGGTTACAGAGGGCAAAGAGGCTTTGAGCCATAAGAGCGGTAAAGATGAACTTGAAGATTTCTTCGGCGAGGTGTTGCCAAAGTTTGATCAGGAACGAGTTTACGCCAGCGATATCAAAAAGGTAGTACAGTGGTTTAACATTCTTGTGAAGAATGATTTACTCGACCTTCTCGACGAAGAGGAAGCTGCAGAGTAATGAACAGTCGCGCAGAGAAACTAGAGGCCTTCGGGCGATTGCTGGATATCATGGATACACTCCGTGAGGAGTGCCCATGGGATAAAAAGCAGACGCTGGAATCTCTGCGTCATCTGACTATTGAGGAAACCTATGAGTTGGCAGATGCCATCGAGGAAAACGACCTTCAAGAAATCAAGAAGGAGTTGGGGGATCTTATGCTGCACATGGTCTTTTACAGTAAAATAGGTAGTGAAAAAGGTGCCTTTGATGTAGCGGACGTACTCAATGCAGTTTGTGATAAGCTCATTCACCGTCATCCGCATATCTATGGAGATGTAGAGGCAGCCACTGAGGAGGAAGTAAAGGCGAATTGGGAAGCGATTAAGCTCAAAGAAAAGGGTACGCAAAGTGTGCTTCAAGGGGTGCCAAGAGGTTTACCAGCCTTAGTTAAAGCTATTCGCATAGGTGATAAAGCACGTGGCGCGGGTTTTGATTGGGACCAGCCTCAAGACGTCTGGGGCAAGATCAAGGAGGAACTCGGCGAGTTTGAGAGTGCGCAAAAGACTGGTAATCAAGAGGAAATAGAAAGTGAGCTAGGTGATGTATTGTTTTCTATTGTGAATTTTGCACGACTTAGTAATCTAGATCCAGAATTAGCCCTAGAGCGGACCAATAAAAAATTCATTTATCGATTCACTTACATGGAGAAAAAGGCTCGTGATCAGGGTAAGTCATTGAATGAGATGACTTTACCTGAGATGGAGCTTCTGTGGAACGAAGCCAAAGGAAAGTCTGGAGATTGATTCCGGCAGAATTCAACATTAATTTTTTGTAAAACTAGGGGTTTAGGTTTATCAAAAGCCCTGAATTACCGTATTTTATGGTTTGGAAATTGCTCTAATTCAATGGCCCTATTTGGGTTTGTCAGAGCAGTTAAGATATAGTGC
>JAKMGS010000001.1 GCA_022424815.1 Schleiferiaceae bacterium
CCTACCCATCGTTGCCTTGGTGAGCCGTTACCTCACCAACAAGCTAATGGGACGCATGCCCATCTCATACCGAAAAACTTTAATCACAATAACATGCGAAATTGTGATACTATGGAGTATTAATCCCCGTTTCCAGGGGCTATCCTCCAGTATGAGGTAGGTTGCATACGCGTTACGCACCCGTGCGCCGGTCGTCAGCAAAAGCAAGCTTTTCTGTTACCCCTCGACTTGCATGTGTTAGGCCTGCCGCTAGCGTTCATCCTGAGCCAGGATCAAACTCTCCATTGTAATGTTGTTGTTTGTTTCCTAGCTATTAACTCAAGGATAATTGACAAGGTTTTTTGCATTCCTTGTTTCTTAAACCAATATGTAAAGAACGTTTCTTCAAAGTTTCCAATCCTTCGATTGGGGCGGCAAATGTACGTAGGTTTTTTTAACCCACAAGATTTACCTGGAAATATTTTAGGACTTTTTTTCGTCTTCTGGATATGCCGTTGCAGATCCTATTTCCAACTCTTCGAACCCTTTGTTTCGTTAGGGAGGGCAAATGTACGATGGCTTTCGCTCTTGTCAACATTTTTAAGGACTTTTTTCCAACTTTTTTCGACTGTCTTGAAAAACAGCTAGTTGCAATTTTAGTCCCGCCCAAAGGCCCATAATCAGTGTGGTTCTAGATAATATCAAAACCTGGCCTTCAGCCCGGTAGATTGTTCTAAATAACTGATTCAAAAAAAGAGCGTGCTTCTCTCAAAGCGGCTGCAAATGTATGCGCGTTTTTCACATCTGCAATACCTACGATTAACTTTTTTTAGAGTTGTTTTCGTCAGCCCTGGTTATCAAGGAGTTGACAATGAAACCGGAATGATTTTTCCTCGCAATACCTGGCCTGCAGTGCTTGCAAAGGTGTAGATAAAAGGACTCAGCTCTTCTGGTTGCAGCGGAGCTACATAACCAGGGAATGCTTCAGAAAGCATCTCGGTTTGGACAGCACCCAGAGCTAAAGTGTTGAAGGACCACTGGGAGGATTCTGCAAATTCCGCTTGAAAGCATTCCATAAGGACATTGATTGCACCTTTGGAAGAGGAATAATTGGTCAAACCGGGAAACTTCACACTGCCTTGTACACCCCCAACGGAGCTTATGGCAATCACATGAGCACGATCTGTAAGTTGAGAGAGGAGTCTTTGAGTCAACAAATAGGGGCCAAAAACATTTATGCCGTAGCAAAACTGTAAATCTTCTGCGGTCATATGGGCCATTGGTTTATTTACAAGAGCCCCTGCATTGTGAATGAGGACATCAACTGGATCAGAAGGCAGGTTGGTTTGCATAGGATGTTGAAGATCGTAGGCGACCAATTCTAAATTGGACCCATATTCCTCCTTCAATTCAGAAAGAGGATCAAGATTTCTTGTCAAAACAATGACCTTCCAATCCTTTTGTAAGAACTCCTTTACCGTGGCCAAACCGATGCCACGAGAGCCTCCAGTAATCCAAGCAACCTGCTTCATGTTTTTGCGTATTATATATATGTATACAAAAATGGCCCGAAACAAGTTCGGGCCATTCAAATTTGGGGGAAAATTTTCGCCGGATTATACCAACATGGTCACCGGGTTTTCCAAATATGCTTTCAGTGATTGCAAGAATGCTGCTCCGCTCGCACCATCCACAACACGGTGGTCTAAACTCAAAGTCACTTTCATGACGTTGCCAGGAAGAACTTGGCCATCCTTCACCACTGGAACTTGCTTGATACCGCCGACAGCAAGGATACCTGCATCTGGTGGGTTCACAATAGCAGTGAATTCTTCTATACCGAACATTCCTAGGTTAGAAATAGTAAAGGTGTTGCCTTCCCAATCTGCCGGTTGTAGCTTCTTGTCCTTTGCTTTTCCAGCAAGGTCTTTCACGCTCGCAGAGATGTGAGAAAGGGCCATTTGATCTGCATGACGCAATACTGGCACCA
This sequence comes from Schleiferiaceae bacterium, assembly GCA_022424815.1. Taxonomy (GTDB): domain Bacteria; phylum Bacteroidota; class Bacteroidia; order Flavobacteriales; family Schleiferiaceae; genus UBA10364. Next base: position 1,970 of record JAKMGS010000001.1, read on the forward strand.
ACAATCCATCCTCAATGGCCACAGCCACACCGATGTGTACGTGATCATTTACTCGGATAAAGTCGCCCATCCATGAGCTGTTTACTGCCGGGTGCTTCTTCAAAGCCAAAGCTGTTGCTTTCACTACGAGGTCGTTGAAGCTGATTTTCACATCGCCCGATGCGTTCATCGCTTTGCGCGCCGCAATAGCGTTGTCCATATCGATGTCCATCGTCACATAGAAATGTGGCGCTGTGAATTTGCTTTCGCTCAAACGCTTCGCAATAACCTTGCGCATTTGGCTCACAGGGTAATCTGTGTAGTTCTCTACGCCGGCTGGAGCCGCTGGAGCTGAAGCTGCTGCTGCCGCGCCTGGCTGAGTCGAAGTATGGAATTCAGGATTGAATGAATCTACATCGCGCTTCACTATCCGACCGTGATCGCCCGAACCTTGAACCATGTTCAGGTCGATGCCGCGATCTGCCGCTAACTTGCGGGCAAGAGGTGATGCTTTCACGCTGCCATCCGTAGCTACTTGTGCCGCGTGAGCAGGAGCAGGTGCTGCAGCGGGTGTCGCCGCTGGAGCAGGAGCAGGAGTAGCTGCTGGTGCAGGAACGGCTGCCGGGGCTGGAGCTTCTTCTGCTGGAGCCACTGCAGGAGCAGCATCGCCAGCCTTCAAAGCTTCTATATCCTCACCTTCATCTCCTAGGATAGCCAATACGGTATCCACCGGAGCAGTTTCGCCTTCGCCAGTTCCGATATATAGGAGTTTGCCCTCTTGGCCTGGGAATGCTTCAAATTCCATGGTGGCTTTGTCGGTTTCAATTTCCGCCAACAAGTCGCCTTCATTTACTGTGTCGCCAATTTTCTTGTGCCATTTCGCCACAACCCCTTCGGTCATGGTATCTGACAATCTTGGCATGTTAATTACTATCGCCATGTTCTCTTGTATTATTCAGTGATGAATGGGTAATCTTCCTGAGCGTATACGCCTTGGTACAATTCTGATGGATCTGGGAAATCGCTTTCTTCTCCGAATTTCACACATTCCGCCACAAGGTCCTTGACGCGTTGATCGATGGTTGCAATCTCCTCATCAGTTGCCCATTTTTCTTCTTTGATTTTATTCAAACAAAGCGTGATAGGATCTTTTGCTTGGTATTCCGCTACCTCTTCTTTAGTGCGGTACTTCTGTGGATCAGACATTGAGTGTCCTTTGTAACGGTAGGTGCGGATTTCCAATAAGGTTGGTCCATCGCCCTTGCGCGCACGCTCAGTAGCCTCGTAAATGGCATCATATACCGCAATTGGATCCATACCGTCCACTACACGACAAGGCATATCATAACCCAAACCTAATTTGTAGATTTCCGTGTGGTTAGCTGTACGCTCTACCGATGTACCCATAGCATAACCGTTGTTCTCTACACAGAATACTACTGGTAGCTTCCAAAGCATGGCTAAGTTTGCCGTTTCGTGCCAAGAACCCTGACGGATCGCACCATCACCCATGTAAGTAAGGGTTACGTTTTCCTTGCCGTTGTATTGGTCAGCAAAAGCTAAACCGGCACCTAGAGGAATCTGACCCCCAACAATACCGTGACCACCCCAGAATCCTTTATCTGGAGAGAACATGTGCATAGAGCCACCTTTACCACGAGAGGTACCGGTAACCTTACCCATAAGTTCGGCCATAATACGGCGTGGATCTTCGCCCAATGCGATAGGCTGTACGTGGTTACGGTATGCCGTAATCATGTTATCACCTTCCTGCATAGCGTAGGCAGACCCTGCCAATACTGCTTCTTGACCATTATACAAATGCAAGAATCCACGGATCTTTTGCTGGATGTACAATGCTGCGGACATGTCTTCGAACTTTCTCCAGAAGAGCATGTCTTCGTACCACTTCAAATAGGTAGCTTTTGTTACGCGCTTTTTTGCCATTTGTCGTCGATGTGTTTTGAGCGACAAATTTAACGCAAAACCCCACCTAGCAAAACAAGATGTGCTTTAAGTTGACCACTTTATAACAAAGTGGGTGAATTTTGAAAGAATCGGAAAATTCCCCTTACTGCGCTAAGAATCCGTCAATATTGAAGGCCATGGAGAAACGAAGGGTGTTTTCCAGTGGCGAACGCGTGGTTGGACTGGCCGGAATGAGGTAGGCCATGTCGATCGTGAAGACGTTGTATTGAAGGCCGAATCCCATCGTCACGTATTGGCGGTTCCCCTTGAGTTTGTGCTCGTGGAGGTAGCCGGTACGAGCAAACAGGAAGTTGTCGTACTTGTATTCCAAACCGAAGTTATAGATGTTCTCCTGAAGCAACTCATCGAATCCACCTGGTTTCGCTGCTGGGTTGAAGCTCTGGAACACGCCCATCAATGGCGTAACATTATCATCCATACCGGCAACGATTTCACCATTAGTCCCTAATTCTGGGGGTGTAGGAACGACGAGACGGTTTAAATCTAAATAGACGGACATTTGGTTGTATTGGTCAATTTCCAAGTGGTATCCCCCACCGATGCGCAAATTCGTCGGCAAGAAGTCACTGTTTCCACTTTCGGAATAGGCGATTTTGGCACCCAAGTTTGTCAAGGCAATACCCGCAGACCAAGCCTGACGACGGCCACCTTTGATATTGTTATAATCACTTTGATAATAAAATCCGAGGTCGGCCGCACCACTTTGGCCCGGTTTGGTTTGAAGACCCTGTACTACTTGGCCCTGTGCGATATCCGAATAGATCCAACGCAATGCCGTTCCCGCGCTCCAATGATCGCTGAGCTTCAGGGCATAGGCTACATCGAGGTAGAATTCATAGGGATTGAAGGTACCCATTGAGTTTCCTTGCTCGTTAGTGAAGTTGATTTCCCCCAATGAGAAGTATCGCAACGAAGCGCTGATGCCTTGACGGTCGCTCAACGCTTTGGTGTAGTTTACGTAAGCTAGGTCGATATCTGGGACCAATTTCGACATCCACGGTGTGTACGACATCGCCATCGAAGCTTTCTTATTCTCCAAAAATGCCAATTTCGCCGGGTTCCAGGCACTTGAGTTGCCGTCCGGTGTACTCGCTACACCCACATCTCCCATGGCACCAGCTCGTGAATCTGGACTCACCAAGAGAATAGGTACTGCAGTGGTTACCACATTGTATTTAAGGTTGCTTTGCGCTTTCGATTGGAAGGCAAATACTAATGCTAAGGAGAGGAATGCGAGTTTCTTCATAGTTGGGTTAACGCTTGTCGCAGCGCAAGTTTAACGTATATATATGAGCTTTTCTTGTATTGCGGCAGATTTTCCGTCAACATTTCGGGTGAATTGGACCCTAATATGGTAAAAACCAGGACCTGGGCGCCCACCTTCAATTTCCGACATTTTAAAGCTAGGCAACGAGGTCTCCGATCCTATAAGGGTTAGGCTTTCCTCCTTGTGCCATAAAATTCGGCCTTCGTTATTGAATAGGTCCATAATGAGAATTCCGCCTTCCCCACTCTCGTCGTGGCTCAGGTTGAAGTTCACCTCATCGAGGAAGGGATTTGGATAGGCAAGTAATTGGTTTAACACCGGCTTCTCGGAATCCACCACCACGAAGGCTATGCTGTCGTAGCCCCATTGATTGAGTACGTCCCAAGCGCGCAACTCCAAGGTGTGCTCGCCGTACTCGAGGTCGTAATAAGGATAGGTGATCTTGCCGCGCGTGAAATCGTCAATGGCGCTCTGATAATAGTCGTTAACGTTAACCGGTTGCCCGTCCAAGATGAGGCTTAGGTTGTGCCCAATTCCCAATCCAACCGCATTAATACCACTCTCATCGTACAAGAATCCTAGGGCTGTAGGATCGGGATCGCTGAAGCCGCCGGACACGAAATTCGTATCATTAATGTATAGGTGCACTTCCGGTCCTTCAGTATCGGTAATCACCCCGTCGTACACACCGCCGATCAAATGTTGACGAGAGGCGCCCCAGAAATCTCTTTCGAAATTCGTCGCATAGGCGGCAATCTTCGGGGGACCGACACTCAGGTTGATGTCCAAGGGCACGCGGAATTCAAAGGTGAATGTTCCATTGACCACCGTCGCTTGCCCCTTGAACACCGCGTTGTTTTGGGTGGTGAAGTTGAAGGCGCCGCCTCGGTTGTCGTTCGTTTTGGTTTGCACGTTTTGGACCTTGTCGTAGAACTGGAGCCATACGCGACCGTTGATGTTAGTGAGGGTTTGGCCGTTATCGTCGCGAATGCTTCCTTTGATTTGGACCCAATTCAATGCTTTAATTGTATCGCTAAATTGATCCCACGCGACCCCATTAATAGAGTCGAAAACCAATCCGTCTTCCGGCCTTGCCAGCGGCAGCGCAGCATCTCCCATGAGCGAGAATTTAATTTTATCACCGCTGATGTTGTTGTTCTTTGTTGTGCGAATCACATCTCCCAAGCGGGGTTGGTCGAGGAATAGCATATTTCTGTTGAGCAACTCGTTGAGTTGGTAGGTGCTGTTCGTGGCGAAAACGCTTCTTGTGGTCGAAAACAGTGCGATGGCACCGCCGTTTGGGTTGAGGTGAAGTTGTTCTGCAGCGCTCACTCGGTTTGGATCGTCGAATCTGGCAAATTCACAGGTGATGGTGGTAAATACCGGCAGGGTGGTTTGATTCTCCCACGTGTTGATGTCCTCGAGTTGCAATATGCGCTCTGTGGCCCAGCCTACCTCTCCCCCATGGCCGACATAGCTCACCAGGAGCGCCCCATTTTCTACCTCGCGGAAGAGTTTTTTACGTGCTTCAGGATAGCGCTGCGATCCGGGCATGCTTTCTTGCAAGAAGGCGTCAGCATAAATCTTGATGTTATTGAGTTCGGTGCGTATGGTGTCCAATTCCTTGGTTAATCGGTCCTGTACTACTTCAAATTCTTTTTCCCAACCGTCGTCTACATCATCCGCCACCCACAAAGCGTTCATGCGCCATGGACCAAAGCGCTCCGTAGCCGTGAGGTAATGTTCGATTTTGGCCACCGCTTGTTCGGCTTGTTGAACAGTACGAACTGGGATCCTACCTATACCGATATCGAGATCATCCAAAAACCAATTCACGCTTTCATCGGCGTCCAGGTAACCGTAGTAATCATCGGTAATGTAGGAGCTATAGAGGGAAAAACTAGCCTTGGAGTGGTAGGTAGGAATGAGGTTGGATTTTGGACCCGATAATTGGCCTTTATAATCGTAGGATGCATCTCCTAAGAGGGTCAGGTATTGCAGTTTTTCGGAGTCGTTAAATAATCGAACCAAGAACTTTCGAATAGCACCGATATCAGGGTTTCCGGTGTTCATTACATCATATATATACTCCAATGCAACTACCTCCGCGTCGATGCCCGTCGCTCGCTCTACATCCGCCAAATCATGAGCGGCACCGAGCAAGGAATCTGGAGCGATGATGATGCTTTGCGCATTGCCGAGATCAGGGTAGGTGGCTGTTGAACTGTTGTTTAAATCAACCACCTCATCCACTACATATCCGATCGACCCTACCCCAAATTTGTAAGTGCGTATTTTGTCCTCGTGTGAGTACCATCGAGCTTCGTTGGCACCCGTAATTATGGGCACAACCTTGGAAACGATACGGTTATTTTCTATTCCGAAAATGGTCAGATCTGCACTGGCCTCGGTGGTAAAATAGGAGTAGCTATCTGCGCTTCTTGGAGCGTTAACCATGAATTTGTTGGGGCTCTGTTTTTCAGAGGATGTTTCCCAGTCCACCACCACTTCATCCAACCACATGGCAGCGGCATTATTTCCCGCCTTGTCATAGATAATCCGTAAGGTTGAACCTTGGTCTGCGGTGAACGTAGCCGTGAGGACTTTTTCTTGGACAAAGTTGCTCACGCTCCCGGTCATCACTGCTGGGAAATTTATTTGGACGGTTTGATTACCATATTCTATCCGCAGCTTGGTGTTGCTCGTACTTGCGCGGGCTACTGCTCTGATCTGGACATTGATATCCGTTCCGAGAATAGGACTGTTTTCGGAGTTGCTTTTCCCGACCGTTCTTTGGCGGAAATCATAATCTCGTTGCGTTGTGAAATCGAATAATTCTCCCATCCATCGACGACCTGTACCGACCAAATTATACATGGCGGTATCGTAGACCCAAGTGGCACGTGCGTTCAAGAATCGGGCATTAGAATCTGCCTGTTCTTGTTCCAAAGGAATGGGCTGGTATGAGGTATTTCCTCCGCTCACCAAGAAGTACTTCGCATCGGAATAGGCATTATCCGAATAATTCGATGCTTCGGTTGAAGGACTGTAGGTTAGATCATAGCTCGGTGGTATGTAAAACCAGTAGATGGTGCTTGCCGAAAGGGTGGTTTCATTTACATCGTAAGGGATAGAGAAATCACCGGCCATGGGCTCGTTGGAGCTGTTCATTGGGAGTAGTGCGCCCTCTAATCGGCAACGAATCTCCAATTCCTCTGTAGGATCCCCGGCTGTTAGAATGCCTAAATCTATAATCTCGCTACCGGTTAATTTATACAGCCCGCTGTGTTGGTCTTCTGCTCCGTTGAGGGCAGAAATCCGGTGGTTTAGCGTTTTGAATCGGACATAGGTACCCTCATCAAAGGACATCTGCGCCACCACGAGTACCGGACTTAAACACACGTATAATAAGAGTACAATTCTTTTCACTTCCACAAATCTACTGCGCAATACATAACAAATGCCGGATAAAAAGCGTTTAAACAGGAACGAAAAGCAAGTGCAAATCGTACTTTTTTTGCTTATACTTGTTGCTTGAAAACATAGGTTTATCAATGAACGCATTGAAATCGCGCATACTCACAGTGGCTATTACACTGACAGCCAGCACCTTAAGCTTTGCTCAAGATGCTCACTTCAGTCAATATTACGCCAATCCTATCTACCTAAATCCGGCATTTGCGGGTCTAGAAAGATGTCCTACAGTCCATACTAATTACCGAAATCAGTATCCTGAGCTCGGAGTATACCAGACTTATTCTGCCTCCTACGATCAATACGTAGACAAATTAAATGGTGGAGTAGCCGTAATGGCGCTGCGTGATGATGCAGGAAATGGCGCACTAAATCTGACCGAAGTCAGTGGAGTATATAGCTACCATTTAGAAGTAAACCGCAAGTTTACCTTATTGAGTGGTTTCCAAGCCACATTCCGTCAACGCACATTGGATTGGGGACAGTTTACATTCCCAGATATGATTGATCCGTTCTACGGCTTTGTTTTGCCCACGAATGAAATTGCGCCAGGTAACAATTATAACAATCACTTAGACCTGAGCTTCGGTATGCTAGGCTTTACTGAGCGTTGGTACATTGGTGTAGTGGGTCATCATTTGACCGAACCGAACGAAGCATTCTTGAGCCAGAGCCGTTTACCATTTAAACTTACTGCACATGCTGGGGCTAATCTTCCTCTCGGCCGTAAGCGACTGCACAATAGTTTACAATCTTACCTCGTTCCTAATATAGTATACCAACAACAAGGACCTGCATCTCAGTTGACTGCTGGTTTGAGTTTTGCTCGTGGACCTTTGGCAGGAGGTTTAGCTCTCCGTCAAGGAAGCTTCAACCCGGATGCTGTGATTTTCATTTTGGGAATCACCCCGCCTGACCTTCCCTGGACTTTTGGTTATAGCTATGATTACACCATTAGTGATCTAACCAATACACTAGGTGGTGCTCATGAAGTCAGCCTGGGCTACAAATTCCCATGCCGCACACGTAAAAGCAAAATGAAACCTCTTAAGTGTCCTAAATTCTAACCAAGACGAAACATTAAATAGTATGAATACCTTCGTAAAGTTTTCAATCGCCACTGTTGCGCTTGCTCTTCTTGCAAGTTGTGCAGGACCAGAATCTAATACTACTGGTTGGGCTATTAACAACAAAAAGAATGGTGGCTTTCAAGCAAACTTGAACTACAAGGGCCAAGAAACTGGACCTGGTTTAGTGTTCATTGAAGGTGGTACATTCACCATGGGTCAGGTTGAAGAAGATTTTATCAAAGATTGGAACAACATACCTCGCCAGATGACGGTGAGTTCATTCTACATGGATGAGAATGAAGTAACGAATCTGGATTATAGAGAGTATTTGTATTGGCTCGAAAGAGTGTATAAAGAAGAATACCCACGGGTATTTGAAACTGCACTACCGGATACGTTAGTTTGGCGAGATAAGTTAGCATACAACGATAATTACGTTGAAAATTACTTGCGTCACCCCGCGTATAATTACTATCCAGTGGTTGGTGTAAGTTGGCTACAAGCACAACGTTACTGTTCTTGGAGAACTGATCGTGTCAATGAGGCCATTTTAATTGAAAAAGGCATTCTGAGCATCAATGAAAATCCTTATGGTCCAGATCATTTCAATACAGAAGTTTACCTTTATAGAGAAGGTGAATATTCTGTCCAAAACAAAAAGGGACTTAAAGATTTAAACCCCATGGGATATGGAAAAGATGGACGTCCAGCCCGAATTGAAGACGGTATTCTATTGCCAAAATATCGCTTACCGACGGAAGCAGAATGGGAATACGCAGCCTATGCAGATGGTGGTCGCCGCATCTATAACACGGTAGTAGATAAAAACAAGTACAGCTGGAATGGTAATGAAACACGCAACTACAACAAACAGGAACGTGGTGATATTCTTGCCAACTTTAAACGTGGAAGAGGAGATAACATGGGTACATCTGGATGGCTCAATGACCAAGCCGATATCACCATTCAAGTACGTTTTTATCCGCCAAATGATTTTGGATTATACGATATGGCGGGTAATGCAGCGGAGTGGGTGCTAGACGTTTACCGTCCTCTATCATCAACCGATGTTACTGACTTCCGAGGATTTCGTGGGAATGAATTTCAAACCTTTGATAAGAATTGGGACAACAGTGGTGGACTCGTTATCTTGGATGACGTTCAGTATGACACCATCAACGGTGTAGGTGTTCCAGTACGTCTTCCAGGGCAACTTCCTATGAGGGATGTGACTGCCGATGATGTTGTCAGTAAAGATAGAACCTTTCCTACACGTCGCAACTACAGCCAAAGTGATTACCGTGATTATCTCGATGGTGATGTCCAAAGCTCTACCGACTATGATGCGGGTGGAGATTTTGATAATCAGACTACTCTAGATTTTCCAGAGGATAGTGATAGTTTAGGTTTTCCTAGTGATAGTGCATCATTTGCTTTTGAAGATAGCACTGAATTTGATGATCTGTCAATGTCTTCACCAATTGATTTTGGGACTTCACCTGCTATGTACGACTACCAAAACACTTCTTTGATTAACAACACAACACGTGTTTACAAAGGAGGAAGCTGGAAAGACCGTGCGTATTGGTTAAGCCCAGGGACACGTCGATTCTTAGAAGAAGATCAAAGTACTGATTACATTGGGTTTAGATGTGCAATGGATCGTGTTGGATTCCAGAATCTCGACGATTCTCGCAACAAGCGTCCTGGGAAAGTCAAACGACACAACTTCAAGCGTTACAAAATGTAATCTGACTTTTAACAATATTAAACCCTGCCTCTTCGGCGGGGTTTTTTTATGCCCTAACTTTCCCCTAAACAATTCACTGTACTCATGACTCCATTCGAGGCCTATCTTCAATGCAAAGCTGTATCAACCGATACGCGCAACATCGTTCCCGGTTCTGTGTTTTTTGCCCTCAAAGGCGCACGGTTCAACGGAAATGAATTTGCACTACAAGCTTTGGCTGAGGGAGCTTCCTATGCCGTCGTCGACGAGCCAGTTGGAGAAGACCACAGACTTCTGCAGGTAGATGATGTGCTCACAACCCTTCAAGATTGTGCAAAGCAATACCGCAGGCATCTCGGCATCCCCATCATAGGGCTGACCGGTAGCAATGGAAAGACCACCAACAAGGAACTCTTTCATGCAGTACTCTCTACCCACTTCAATGTCCACGCGACAAAGGGTAACTTCAATAACCATATTGGCGTACCATTGACCCTATTGAGTATTCCTGAAGCCACCGAACTGGCCGTAATAGAAATGGGTGCCAACCATCAAGGGGAAATCGCTCTACTGGCCTCCATTTGCGAGCCAGATCTTGGCTACATCACGAACTATGGCAAAGCACATATGGAAGGATTTGGTGGCGTAGAAGGCATCATTAAAGGCAAAAGTGAGCTATATGACTTTATTCGATCCCACAACAACGCATACGTATTATTAAATACCGATGATCCTATTCAAATTGAGAAAAGTCAAGGATGCGCTACCATCACCTTTGGTCAACACAGCGGCCAGTACCAATGGTTACCTAAAGCTGAAGGAGAATTTGCCGGGCTTTGTTTCGAACACGAGCATCACGTTCATAATGTCAAGAGTCAACTCAGCGGTTCTTTTAATGAAACGAATATTGCTGCAGCAGTAGCACTCGGCTTGCACTATGGTATTACTGCTGCCAACATCGTGAAAGCCATTAAATCCTATGTGCCGTCGATGAACAGAGTCGAATGGAGGGAAACCGCACATAACAAGGTCTTATTAGATGCGTACAACGCCAATCCTACCAGCATGTCTTTATCGGTAGAAAGCTTCGCGAAATGGCATCCCAATGGTTACTTAATCCTCGGTGATATGTTTGAGCTCGGCACAGCCGCAGACGAAGAGCATGAAGCAATGGTACAATTGGTGTGCGAATCAGGCATGTCGGAACGCTGCATTTTAGTGGGAGACTTTTTCGGACGAACCTCGTGGGAAGGTGCTCATTTTGGCACCGCAGCAGAATTGGCCAAGTATTGGAACGAAAAGGGCGCCCCTAAGGACGCCCATATCTTGTTAAAAGGTTCACGAGGCATTGCTCTGGAGCAACTCCTCCCCCTGCTGTAATTAGCTGTTTTTGATCAAGTCACGTGAGATGACGACACGCTGAATCTCAGAAGTACCCTCATAGATTTGGGTAATCTTGGCATCACGCATCAAACGCTCCACATGGTACTCTTTCACGAAACCGTAGCCGCCGTGTACTTGAACTGCTTCTGTGGTGACCCACATTGCTGCCTCAGAAGCTGCTAGTTTCGCCATGGCACTTTCTTTGTCGTACGGCAAACCTTGGTCTTTCAACCAAGCAGCCTTGTACACCAACATACGCGCTTGCTCAATCTTCATTTCCATGTCGGCCAGTTTGAATGCAATGGCTTGGTGGTCATGAATAGGCTTTCCGAAGGTGGTACGCTCTTTAGAGTACGCAAGTGCTAAATCCAATGCTCCTTGTGCAATTCCCAGAGCTTGGGCAGCAATACCGATACGGCCACCACTCAAGGTCTTCATGGCGAATTTGAAGCCGAAACCGTCCTCGCCTATTCTGTTCTCTTTAGGCACCTTTACGTCATTGAATAACAATGTGTGCGTATCTGAACCGCGAATCCCGAGTTTATCTTCTTTCTTTCCAACTACGAAGCCGTCCATCCCCTTCTCAACGATCAATGCGTTGATACCGCGGTGGCCCTTTTCGCGATCGGTTTGTGCAATTACTAACGCTATCTCACAGCTATTTCCATTCGTGATCCAGTTCTTCGTGCCGTTCAGCAAATAGTGGTCGCCTTGGTCAATGGCGGTAGTTTGCTGTGATGTCGCATCTGAACCGGCTTCCGGCTCGCTCAAACAGAATGCACCAATGATTTCGCCTGAAGCTAATCTGGTGAGGTATTTCTGCTTTTGCTCTTCAGTACCGAAGGTATCTAGACCCCAGCACACGAGGCTATTGTTCACGCTCACGACGACAGACGCCGAGGCATCTACCTTTGAAAACTCTTCCATGGCCAGTACGTACGACAAGGTGTCCATACCCGAACCGCCGTAGTCCGGACTGACCATCATGCCCATGAAACCGAGCTCGCCAAGTTGCTTAATTTGTTGTGCAGGGAATTCCTGCTTTTCGTCTCTTTCTATGACTCCTGGAAGCAATTCCGCCTGTGTGAAATCACGCGCTGCATCCCGAATCATCAAATGCTCCTCTGATAGGGTGAAGTTCATCGATTATTCTGATTAATATTGGGTTACGCAAATGTACAACGCAGGCTTCAATGTTTTAGGATTAATGAGCGGCACTTCCCTTGACGGAATGGATGCTGCTTTGGTCGCTTTTGACCCGGAAGATTCGAGAGATTGGAAGGTGTTAGGGGTCCAATTCTACCCCTACCCATGGGAGCTAAAAGAAATGGCCCAACAAACCTATAGGCAAGGCAAAAAATCGCCTGCCTTCGACCAGTCTTTTGCTGCGTGGACGGTTGACTGTGTATGTTCATTTAAACAAACACACGATGTTGAAATACATCTTATCGGGCATCACGGCCAAACAATATTCCACGATCCTACAGACAAGTTCACCTACCAAGCCGGTTGTCTACCTTCGATTGCAGAGGAATTGAACATACCTGTCGTGACCAATTTTCGGATGCAGGACGTACTCCTAGGCGGACAAGGCGCACCTTTAGTTCCCACGGGAGATCATCTGATGTTTGGGGAATATGAATGCTGTTTAAACATTGGTGGATTCGCGAATTATTCGTTCGGCAAACCCATTCTTTCGGAGGGCATTGCAGCGGCCGGGGATATTTGTCCGGTCAATGCAGTACTCAATGGGCAGGCAGAATTGTTAGGCCAGGCCTATGATGCTGGCGGGAAATTGGCAGCCTCTGGAACTGTCTTCGAGGACAAAGTCAAGATACTTATAGGTGCTATCCAAAGTACTGAGGAGAGTTTGGGGTATGAATGGATGGAGGATCATATCAACCCAATTTTAAATGGACTTTCACCTGTCGATGCGTTGGCTACCTACACTGAGGTAGTAGCTAGGGTCATTGCGGAGAGAATTGGTCCTAGAAAAACTTTAATTACCGGTGGAGGCGCCAAAAACAAGTGCCTCATTTCAAGAATCTTTAGCTTAGGCGCAGACCTCGTCGTACCCTCTGAGCAAATCATCGACTACAAAGAAGCCATGATATTCGCATTGTTGGCCGCCGAGAGATTTCATGGACGACTCAATGTTTTAGGCCACACCACGGGGAGTGGATTATCGCATAGTTCCGGCAGTATTTTCTATCCTTGAAACGCTATCTTTAAACTCCCTTAAACAGAGCACACATGAAAGAGCAACTGCGCGCTTTTGAAGAGCGCCCCGCAGAGATTGTATTCCACTGGCACGATTCTGAAACTGAAGCAAAAGGCTGGGTCGTAATCAATAGCCTACGCGGCGGTGCCGCGGGTGGCGGAACCCGTATGAGACCCGGACTCACGGAAGGTGAAGTCTTATCGCTAGCCAAGACCATGGAAATCAAATTTACCATCGCTGGACCGGCTATTGGCGGTGCCAAAAGTGGTATTGACTTCGATCCGAATGATCCTAGAAAACAAGGCGTATTAGAACGCTGGTACAAGGCGGTATACCCTCTTTTAAAAAACTATTACGGCACCGGCGGTGACCTCAACGTCGATCAAAAGACGGAGGTTATTCCTATCACCAGTGAATTGGGCATTTTGCATCCGCAAGAGGGTGTACTTAATGGACATTACCAGCCGGGGGATTTTGCCAAGGCCAAGAAGATAAAACAGCTGCAAGATGGGGTAAGCTTAACGGTAGATTGCCCAAATCTCACTCCTAGCTCCGAAGGCACCTTTAAGGTGGGCGACCTTATTACCGGCTATGGGTCCGCAGTGAGCGTCAAGCACTTCTATGATATTTGGGGCGGCAATGTTCAACAAAAACGAGTAATCATCCAAGGATGGGGCAATGTTGCTTCAGGTGCAGCGTATTACCTCAGTCAAATGGGCGCTAAAATTGTCGGAATTATTGATAAGGTAGGCGGCTTGATGAAGCCTGAAGGATTTTCATTCGAAGAGATCCAAGTACTGTTTAATGAAAAGAACGGTAATGTATTGAATGCGCAGAATATGATGAGCTTCGAAGAAATGAACAAGCAGATTTGGTCTATGGGTGCCGAGGTCTTCATCCCTGCGGCGGCCTCAAGATTGGTCAATAGGATGCAACTCGCCCAGCTCTTGGACAATGGATTGGAAGTGATTTCTTCGGGTGCCAATGTTCCGTTTGCAGATGAAGAGATTTTTTATGGCCCAATTGCCGAACTCGCAGATCAAAAATGTGCGGTCATCCCTGATTTTATATCAAATTGTGGAATGGCCAGAGTTTTCGGATATTTAATGCAAGAAGGCGCTGTTGTCAATGATGAGGCCATTTTCGACGATGTTTCCAACACTATAAATTCTGCACTACTTAACGTCAAAGCTATTGATAACCAAAAAACAGGCATTACATTTAAGGCATATTCAAACGCCCTTAAACTGCTGATATAATTATGGTATATACACTAATGCTGGTAGTATTCGTACTAGGCTATGCAGCTATTGCTCTCGAGCATCAACTAAAAATAGATAAAGCGGCTGCGGCCCTAGTAACCGGTGTGGTTACTTGGACCTTATACATCATGACCGCTCACGATGTTCATCATGTTGAAGAACACCTGCTGCATCACCTCAGTGAAATCTCCTCCATCCTCTTCTTTTTGATTGGGGCGATGACCATTGTTGAATTAGTCGATGCACACGAAGGGTTTTCAGTCATTACCGATAAGATTAAGACCACAAAAAAGGTTAAACTCATGTGGATTATTTGCGTGTTGAGCTTTTTCTTTTCAGCCGCCTTGGATAATCTTACCACTTCTATCGTAATGGTCAGCTTGTTGCGTAAGTTGATTGAAGATAAAAAAGACCGCTGGTTCTTTGCCGGGATGGTGGTGGTTGCCGCCAATGCAGGAGGTGCCTGGTCGCCCATTGGAGACGTGACCACCACTATGCTTTGGATCAAAGGCCAGATCACAGCAGCAGGAATTATTAAGGTGTTAATCATCCCTTCTATTTTCACATTGTTAGCCCCTTTGGCCATTCTTTCCTTCCGAATGAAAGGGAACGTAACACGCCCAGTTCGAGTAGAAAGTGCCGATCACTACACTGATCCAACTACTCCATTCGAAAGAAATTTCGTGTTCTTTGCCGGTGTAGCAGGATTAATTTTTGTTCCAATTTTCAAGACCGTGACCCACCTCCCCCCTTTCATGGGCATGATGCTTTCTTTAGGTGTCTTGTGGCTGATTACAGATATTATACACAGAAGAAAACCTAGCGAGGTTCGTCACGAGTTGAGTGTGTTGGGTGTAGTTCGTAAAATTGATACACCATCGGTACTTTTCTTCTTGGGAATCCTCTTGGCCGTAGCTTCATTGCAAAGCATGGGACAGCTGGGAGATTTAGCTATTGCCTTGGATAACTCCATTGGCACAAACACTGAAAGCGGCGTATATGCTGTGAGCATCATTATCGGTTTACTTTCTTCCATTGTAGATAACGTACCCCTAGTTGCAGCTGCGATGGGAATGTACGAGGTTACCACTACTGGTCTATTCATGGTAGATGGTGTATTCTGGGAGTTTTTGGCTTATTGTGCAGGAACAGGTGGTTCTGCGCTCATCATTGGTTCAGCTGCTGGTGTGGCAGTAATGGGACTAGAAAAAATACCATTTGGTTGGTATTTGAAGAATATTTCACTGCTTGCACTCGTTGGATACTTTGCAGGGGCGGCAGTATATATCCTCGAACGTACACTCTTTTAGAGTCGTTCGAACTTGTTGATATCTCGAAAGCCCTTGTAAAACGAGGGCTTTCTTTTTGCGGATATTTGAGAAAATGACACTTTAGACAATGAATACACAATTCCTTCAAATTCAGCCAGGCACTAATGCTGCTGATATGACTTCAACTTCGTCGAACGAAACCACTATGTCAATTCTTGATTTGATGTCCTCAGGAGGTATCGGGGGAATCCTAATCATGGTGTTCTTAGGAATTCTAAGCGTCATGGCCATCTACATTTTCTTAGAGCGATTTGGCGCCATACGCAATGCGAATAAAGTAGATCCTAATTTCATGAATAATATCAAGGATATGGTATTAGATGGGAAGTTAGAAAGTGCACAAGCCTTGTGTGCTGCAGAAAGTACACCTGTGGCGCGGATGATTGATAAAGGTATTAGTCGTATTGGAAAGCCTTTAGGTGATATTACTCAAGCCATCGAGAATCAGGGCAAATTAGAAGTAACTCGATTAGAAAAAGGTCTCGCAATGTTAGCAACGATTTCTGGTGGCGCACCTATGATTGGTTTCTTAGGAACGGTTATCGGGATGATCCTAACCTTTAAAGAGATGGCAAATGCTGGAGGCCAAATCAAGTTAGATATGATGGCGGAAGGCATTTATACTGCAATGACCACTACGGTTGCCGGTTTGTTGGTCGGTATCATTGCCTATTTTGGTTACAATTTTTTGGTGACTCGAGTGGATAGCGTAGTATACAAACTTGAAGATAGTGCGATGGCCTTCTTAGACTTATTGCACGAACCAGCTTAATCGAAACTTATTATGAATTTAAGATCGAGAAGGAAAGTTAGTGCAGAGGTCAATATGTCGTCAATGACAGATTTGGTCTTCTTATTACTCATATTCTTCATCTTGGCCTCCACCCTAGTCACCTCAAGTGCATTGGACATCATCTTGCCAAAAAGTGGTGCACAAACGGTCAAGAAAAAGAACATTACACTCACAGTGAATGAAGACCTTGAGTTCGACCTTAACGGGAGTATTATAAGCTATGACCAAGTCGAATCTCGTCTGATAGCAGCTGCCTCCGAACTATCCGCTGATGAAGAACCCGTAATTGTGCTTCGCGCTGACCAAAGTATTCCTACGGGAGAAACGGTACGAATTTTGGACATAGGATACCGTAACAATATGAGAATGATCATTGCAACTGATCCGAACTAATGGCATTTAACGAGAATACAAACCGAAATAAAGCACGCATTGGAACGATTGTTTTCCATGCTCTCCTATTGTTATGGTTTGCATTCTATGGACTCACCTACCAAGACCCGCCACCTGAAGAGGGGATTGCCATTAATTTTGGTTACCAAGATGATGGTGCAGGCAACACCTCACAAGCTAATCCTACTACACCTCCTCCCCCGGCTCCAGCGGAACCCGTAGAAGCACCGCAGGCTCAAGAAGAGGTCGTGACTCAGGACATTGATGAGGCACCAGTGATCAGCGAGCCTACAGAGGAAACCACTACGCAAACGCAAACCGCGCCTGTTCAAACACCGCAAAAGCCTGTTCAAGAACAAACGACCCCAGATCCCGAACCTGATCCTCAGCCCACAGAAGAGGAATTAGAACGTCAACGCAAACAAGATAGACTTAACCGAATGTTTAACACTCAGAACCAAGGCAATGGTCAAGGAGAAGGTGAAACACAAGGCGGCGGCGATCAAGGAGACCCTAATGGCGATATTTTGAGTACTAACCGGACAGGTGATGGAGGAATAGGAAACAAAGGTCAATATTGGATGAACGGACGCCCCGTGAAAATCCCAGAGCCTGAAACTGGCTGTAATTATGAAGGTGTAGTGGTTATAAAAATTGCTGTGAATGCAGATGGCGAGGTTTACGAAGCGGAACTGGCTCCGAATAATCAAATACCAGCCGGTCTTGTCAAATCAAATTTTGGTTCCAACACCTGTTTGGTTAATAAAGCCAAAAAAGCCGCCAACGATTCAAAGTGGAGCGCAGATCCCGGAAATCTAAGACGGGTTGGTTTTATTGTTTATCGTTTTGATTTGCAATGACCTACGACGAAGCTGTACAATGGCTGTATAGCGCAGTGCCCAATTTTCAGCGCGACGGCGGAAACAAGAATTATAAAATTGGTCTAGAAGGTCCACAGGAGCTATGGTCCTATTTGGGCTATCCCACAACTGATATTCCAACTATTCACGTGGCCGGCACTAATGGCAAGGGATCAACGGTACATTTGATGGCATCCGGAATGCGTGAAATGGGATTGCGAGTGGGTGTGTTCTCATCGCCACATTTATTTGATTTTCGGGAGCGTGCAAAAATTGGAACCACCAAAGTTCCTGAGTCCTTCATTATCGAATTTGTTTCCCAGCACCAAGACTTTTTCACCAAAGGTGGCTATAGCTTTTTTGAGCTTACTTTAATGCTGTCGCTACGTTGGTTCGAGGACGAAAAAGTGGACTGGATCATCTTAGAAACAGGAATGGGAGGAAGATTGGATGCCACCAACATCTGTAGGCCTGAACTCACTATGATTACCAATATAGGCCTAGACCATGTGCAGTGGCTAGGTACAACTCGAGCGGCAATAGCAGCTGAAAAAGCTGGGATTATCAAAGCTGGTGTGCCGGCCGTTATCGTTCAAAAAGATTCAGAAACACAAGCCGTCTTTGAGCGCGTTGCGCATGATCAAAAAGCACCATTATTCTGGGCATCAGGATTTGAGTTTGAGAGCGATTTGCGAGGGGATTACCAGAAATACAATATCAATGGTGCGGCGACGGCCTTGGATTTACTCTTCCCGGAATACCAATCGGTTTGGTCTTTAGGTTTTGCTCGGGTAGTGACCAACACTGGCCTTCAAGGTCGGTGGATGATTATTGATCAGGAGCCAAGAACGGTCTGTGACACTGGCCATAACGGCCACGCATTTTCCGAACTAGTCCCACAAGTACAACGTGAATGTGAAGGGACGATCCACTGGGTATTAGGCAGTGCAGGTGATAAGGATTTTAAAGAAGTCTTAGAATTATTACCCATAGAAGGGTCCAAGTTTTATTGGACCGCCAGTACAAGTCCGAGAACTGCAGCTCCGGAAGTATTGGGCGAACTCGCCGCCAGCATGGGTCGGTATGGAAATCACTTCTCCTCGGTCCTAGAAGCCTGGGGTGCAGCAAAAAACAACGCTAAACCCAAGGACCTTATCTTTATTGGCGGCAGTACATTTGTCGTCGCAGACTTAGCATTATGAAAAACCTCCTTATAGCTCTTATTACCTTAACCAGCTTGTATGCTCAAGGTCAAGTAGAAGAATTGAATCAACGCACTCAGCTATTTATTAGTGAAATAGAGGATAGATTCAAAGTAAAGTCCATCAACGGTAACGTACCAGATTACGGCGTATTACCAGAAACTGAATTTGTGCAGCATGAATACTACCAGCTCAAGCAATTGGAGAAAGAGGTGAATGAACTGGGCAATAAAGTCAAGCCCACCTATCACCTCAGCACCTTTGCCTATGAGGATGAAGATGAAATCTTGTATGCGCTAAAGTTCTGGTTCAAGTCGTTTATAGGTGATAAACGCATGACCCCTGGACGTGATTACCGTACCGTAGACCATGTTGTACCTGCTATTATTGTTATTGAAAAGAACTACATTTCCATCCTCACTTTGAGCTGTTATGCCACCGATATTGAAGAGTTCCGTCAATGGCGCAGTGATATGCTTGGGGTATTCGGCGGGCCAAATTCAATAGTGATTGAAATAGGCTGCAACGGACCTATCGAATGGACCAAAAATGCACCGGACCCAAAAGACACGAAGTGGCGCCGCTAACCACGCATGAGCAAGGCCTCTTTTAGATGCCCTAGTTCCATGCACTGTTCTTCTCCTAAATCCATGATGGTCATAGCGACACCAAGGACTTGGCGACGACCTCTAATGCTAATCCGAGATTCTACACAGTGCTCCACCAACCATCGGTAAACATTCTGAGGCACGAGTCCTGAAAATAATATTTCTTCTTCTGAAAGCTGAGCGTTTTGCTTGCCTTGTCTGCTCATTTGAATGGACCAAGCTTGGTGTACTCTCCGTTGTATCAAAGTGCTCGTCTCCGCAGCTTCGAACTCCTGTCTTGGCGCGGTAATGGGCACGCAAATATCAAAGCGGTCGCGCAAGGCTGCTTGAAAGCGCTGGCGGTGATTTTCTAGCGCAATAGGCGTACACTTACAAGGTGTCTGACTATTGAAATGGCCACATGGACAAGGATTGGCGGCAGCAATACATTGAAAGGTATAAGAATCCATGGGCTTAAGTAATGCAGCACGAAAACGCTCCTTGTGTTTGAGTAATTCATCGACGATGAGAACACCTCCCAAGCTTTTAATCAAAGTGGGGACCTGCTGCGGCTTACTCGGTAGTGCATGTGCGGGTATATCGGATAAATCTTGAGCGCCCCTAGTGAAGGCTTCAATGGCATGTTCCATGAGTTCCGGGGAATTGCCAAATATGGAGGCCAATGATTGCTCCAATCGCAACGACTCACACGGACGGTCCCCCGCTCTTTTGCCTATAGCCTCACCTAAACTCTGAACCAAGGCCGTGGTACGGACATTCGGCGGCGGCAATATCGTATGCATTCGCTCCAATAACATCGTCTTCCCCAATCCCGGCGAACCTTCTGTCCAAAGATGGTGACCGCCGGCTGCAGCCACCTCCAGCGCTCGCTTGAGCATTTCGTGGCCTTCGACTTGGGTAAAGCACAAGGCATCTTGTTGTGCGATTTGCCGTTGCTCGCTGGTGATGGGCATCTGTTGCCAGTCTTCAGCCTGTAGTACATCTATAGCGTCCTGGAGATGAACCGCTCTCCCGATGCGAAATCCCTTGGGCAACGGAGCTGTGAAGGAAAAATCCGCATCAAATTGTAAGATGATGCCCTTTTTGCCCAGCGCTATGGCCCGCGCTATGGCATTGTATGGATCGTTTGCCTTTAGGAGGGTGCCGTCCAAGCCCAGATTACCCACAATGAGGTATTGGTCGAGATCCGGAAGGTGCAGCTGGTCAGAGGCGGCAAGGATGCCTAGGGCGATGGCCAGGTCGAGTTCGTATTGGCGAATGGGAATGGGGGATTCCTCACACTGAATGGTGATGCGCTGGCCGGGCCATCGCCAGCCATTCGAGCGCAGGGCGGTATAGACCCTATTCCGGATCTCGTTTCCAGGGCGTGCGGGGATGCCGAGCAGGTGGAACTTTATGCCGCGCGAAATATTAATTTGTAGTTGGAGCGGGGCGACACCAAGGGTGTGGGTGTGGCACGAATAGGTGGTAATAAGCATGGGCGTTGGGTTTCCAAATAAATTGGACCCTCATTCTCAGACTTCCAAAAAGTGTGAAAAAGTAAAAGTTATTCGCCCTGCTTATTCGCGAGCTGCCCACAAGCTGCGTCGATATCTTGACCGCGGGAATGACGCACGGTAGCTATAATACGATGCTCCTCCAAGATTCGTTTATACATATCCACGGCCTCTTGCGATGCCTGCGTGTACGGCCCATTGTCGATGGGATTGTACTGAATGATATTCACCTTTGTCGGTATGGCGCCACAAAACTTGGCGAGGGCGATGGCATCGGCCTCCTCGTCGTTGATTCCACGCCAAATCACATATTCAAAGGTCACTCCGCGACCTGTATTGGCGTACCAATACTGCAGACTCTCACGCAAATCCGCGAGCGTGGTGCTCTTGTGTGCGAGCGGCATGAGTTTGGCGCGCTTTTCTTCGATGGCGCTGTGCAAGGAAATGGCGAGACCAAATTTGACCTGATCGTCCGCCATTTTTTTAATGAGCTTAGGAACGCCAATGGTGCTGAGCGTGATGCGCTTTGGCGACATGCCCAATCCTTTGGGATCGGTAATTTTATCAATGGCCTGCAGAACGTTATTATAGTTCAATAACGGCTCCCCCATACCCATAAACACAATGTTGGTCAACGGGCGGTCGAAGTATTCCTTACCCTGCTCATCGATCACGACGACTTGGTCGTAAATCTCGTCCGGGGTGAGGTTACGCATACGTTTGAGTCCGGCGGTGGCACAGAAAGTACAATCGAGGCTACACCCTACTTGCGAACTTACACAAGCGGTAATGCGCTTCTCGGTTGGGATGAGTACAGATTCCACCATGGCCCCATCGTGCAGCTTCACCGCATTTTTGATGGTGCCGTCTTTCGAACGCTGCATGAGGTCGACCTCCAGGAGATTGAAAAAGAAATGTTCTTCGAGTAGGGCTCGGGTGGATTTGCTCAGGTTGGTCATCTCGTCAAACGACGAAGCACTCTTTTGCCACAGCCACTGATAGACTTGCTTGGCGCGAAAGGCTTTTTCGCCATTGGCCTCAAAGAATTGGACCATCTGATCCTGAGATAAGCTACGTATGTCCCTTTTGGCGGTTTCCATGTGGCAAAGATAGCGAAGCCTTAAGGCATATCGCGCTCTACGAGGTAGCCCATTTTACCCATTTGATAATCGCGCATGGCCTCCATGATTTCCGTTTGACTGTTCATCACGAAGGGACCATAGGTTTCCAATTTCTCTTGAATAGGCGCCGCACTCACAAAAAGAAGCTTGGTCGGCGTTGAAGGAATGAGGGTATGATGCCCTGGGACCAATTCATATAAAAAGTGCTCCTCCACCATGCCGTACCCTTCTAATCTACCGCCGCCGCTAAGCGAGTACAACAATCCATGTTCGCCTTCTTTCACCTCAAAAGTCACCGCCGCATCTGCCGCAGCCGTGCCGTGCACGCTAGAGATAGGATAGGCGCTCTGAAGCGGCCCCTTAGGACCACCTGCGATAGGAGTTCCAGCCGAAATGCGCAGGTCTTGATGACCCGCAACTTCTGGCATTTCATCTTTTTGCAACGGAATATAATTGGGCTCCATGCCCTTGGCACGTTTGGGCAGGTTGATCCAAATCTGTACGATCTCCTGCATCCCACCTTCCTCGCAAAGCTTGGCTGGCGGACGTTCAGAGTGGATAATGCCCATACCTACGTCCATCCATTGTACGCCGCCATCATCGACCACACTGTTGTTGCCTCGGCTATCTCGATGGTGTACCCCGCCTTCCCACATGAAGGTCACCGGCGTAAACCCGCGGTGCGGATGCGGCCCTACCCCTGCATTCCAGCGGTCCGTCCCCGGCTCCACGAAATTCGCGTGGTGGTGGATCAGCAGAAAAGGGTCGATATGTTCGACTTGTTGTGTAGGCAAGGGTTGCTTGAGGGGATGCTCCCCCATCATCACGTCGTAGGCTTGAATGGCTCTTTTCACAGACATATTATGCGTTTAAAATAATTGGGACCAATTCTTCCAAATGGGCAATCTCAAAAGTCAATTTCTCGTGGTGAGGCACCTGCTTAGGGTTGAAATAGACCTGGTCAATGCCCTGCTCCCTCGCCCCAACGCAATCCGCAATGAGGTTATCACCGATCATCAAACTCTCCTTGCGCTCAGCACCGGTGAGCCGGAGGGCGCGGCGGAAAATCTTTGGATCCGGCTTGTTTACCCCCACTTGGTCACTGCAGAGCAACAAATCAAAAAGCGGCTCGAGACCACTTTCGGCAAATTTGATGTTTTGACTTTCGTGAAAACCATTGGTTATGACATGTAAAACACAGCCTGCTGCTTTTAGTTCTTGCAATACCTCAGCGGCACTTTCAATCAAGTGGTTTTGATAGGGCGTTTCCTTAATGTAGCGGAGTTCCATCTCCCAGGCCACATCCTTAGCGCTCACCCCAAAATGCTCGAAAGTTTCGCGAAATCTAGTTTCACGAAGGGTTTGCTTATCAATGGCCCCGGCGCGGTACAGATCCCATTTCAGGTCATTGATGGTGATGTATTTATCGAAGAACTGCTCGAAACTGGGTAACCCTAAACCCGGCAATCCTAAATCTGCATAGAGGTTGCGCAGGGACATTTCAGAGTTTTTCTCGAAGTCCCAAAGGGTATGATCCCAATCAAAGAAGAGGTGTTTGTATTTCACGAACGTGTGGTTTTGGGTTTTCGCCAACGCAGGTACCAAGGCAGGTTATTCTCTACGTGGAAATAGAAAGGTTCATCATGGGCGCCAAAGCCGCTGTAGAAGCGCGCCAATCCAGGAATGCTACTTCCTTCAAAATCCAATATATGGTCAGAGCCTGCGTGAAGGTGAATCATTTGATCGATGAGTAAGGTCGGTGCGCCACATTCTTTGCCGTAGCTCGAACTGGCGTTGAGCAAGAGGGTGGAACGACCATGGAATTGGACCCAAATCTGACCAGCAACCAGAGTATTTCCCTCATCATATACGGCCAGCAGTACGCCTCTTTTCTGGTACAAGCAAAACTCCAAGACCTTGGCTAAACTATCGATGTTTTCAGCGGTAATAGCGGTCTTGTCCTGGGTATTGTGCTTCCATAAGCGCACGACATCTTGAGTAGTAGCCCATTGCGCAGATTCCAAGGAACTCTTTTGTGCCTTTTTCAGGTTGCGCTTGGTCTGCGCACTATATCCAGTGGCTAATTCCTCATACGAGGCCTTGGTGGACAAAATAAAATTTGAATACTTCTCAGGGGTCCAATGGGACGGGAAAGCCACGCCGGGTGAAAGAAAGAATTCCCCGTAGGCAAAATGTTTCATCGCTTCCTCCATCAACGCTTCTACCCACTGTGAGGACAACGGAATGGTCGAATACGGGCCTACAGCCTGTGTCCCATAAGGACGCGTGGTAAAAGAAATGCCGTTTTTCTCTCTTGGAAACAACGGAAAAACCACTTCGTAATCCCCATAAATAAGCGCATCCCAGGTTGGGGCTACCCAATTCAGGTACCAGCTAAATCCATAAGGTTGCGGATGTGCTGTGGCAGCCACACATCGATCCCAACGTTCGAAATCGATCTCGGCATGTGGAATGTACTTAAGGTTTGGCCGCATCAATAAAGGATTTATAGACCTCAGCCCAGCCCTTCCATTGGGGCTCAAATTCACTAAACGTGCGGTTGTGCCAAACCGAGATTAACGTGCCGCCAACGGCTTTCACCACGGGTACCCATTGCTTCATCCCTGCCAAGGCTTCCTCTGCACCAACATTCAAATAGGTGTCCCCATAATAGGTCACGTCCATGAAGGCGAAAGGATGAAGGTTGAGCGGCAACTCCATCTCTAGTTCAACGTCGTAAAAGGTGTATGCCGAAGCGATGCTCGCACGGAACCCGGGCAATTCGGTGTACCCCATGCTGTGTTCGTCTTTAATGCCCAATTCTATCAAATTTCTGAATGTATGCGGCGTTCGCATGCGCAGGTAATGTTGTCGACTTTGCGTTACTGGTCGACGGACCACATCCTGCAACATCTGACGTTCATTGCCGACCACTTCCAAATCGCTATTCGATGCGTAGCTCGGATGAATACCTAGCATAGCCCAATCTGCAATCTCTCTCAAAGTAATAGCAGCATCCTTACTATAAGGACTTACATTGCGATCTTTAGGTCCAAACTCCGCAAAGAGCATGAAGTACAATGCCTTCACATCCGAGCTCTTGTTCCAGTTACGCTGTTTTCTAAACGTATCATAGGGATCCCGGCGCCAATTTGATAGCGCTAAGGCTCTCATGCGAAACATCTTCAAATTAAATGTTATCAGATCTTTCGCAAATGCACCCACCGTTCGTAAAGCACCCTTTCCCTTGAAAGCAAACAGGTTATCAATATCAACGGTGGTCAAGTATTGGTAGCGCTGGCTTAAATCAAAAGAAGCCTCGAACCAAAGCTTGCCCAAGGCCAGCGCCCATTCATTGACCACTGGACGTTCCAAAAATTCATTCTTAAAAGCAAAACTCTCCTTGGCTGGAAAGCGTCCATGTACATCCGCAATAAAAGGGAGGTATTCCTCATATCGCGACACCAAGAAAAAGGTGGCCGCAATAGGATCGAAAGGCAAATCGCCTACCTGACGTTGACATACGGTAGGAATCCCTTCCCATTGTCCAGCATAGAGCTCTTGCTCCACGATATCCTGTTCCCAAATAAGTTTATGAGGAAGGATCTGAAAGATCCCTTCCATCGGGGTAGCGCTATAGTTGATTCTAAACCCCTCGGCTTGATCGAACGCTTCCATTTCCTTGTACACCACATACGACACGCCCATAGCCTTGCTCAGCAAAACCTTGGTCGCCCACCTAAACCGCGGACTATCCTGCGTCGTATATATGGCTACTACGGCATCCATTGTCCTCCATTAACGTGTAGGGTTTGACCCGTGGTATACTCGCTGCCCAGCAAATAGCTGATGGCCTCTACAATCTGTTCGGGACGCCCAAAAGCGTCCATAGGGATGGTTGTTTTTACTTGGGCCAACAACTCCTCAGGCACATCATGCAACATGCCTGCGTTCATATAACCATAGGCAATGGTGTTAGCTGTGATGCCCTTCTGGGCAAGGTCGATGGCCACACCGCGCATATATCCTTCTACCGCACTCTTCGATGCCGTATAAGCACTTGTACCGAAAGAAGGCTTGTGCGCCACCACACTACTGATGGAAATAACTCGCCCGCTCCCTTTGGCGCGCATGTGCATCAAGGCATGCTGGGTACAGCGTACGGCACTCAAGAAATTAATATCCATTAAGCGCGACATCTCCGCAGCCTCGAGCTTCCACGATGCGGCGGCATGGGCAACACCCGCATTATTAATGAGTACATCACAACCGCCGTGCTGCTCTACCCACGCAAAAAGCGCCCCTACCTCTTCATCCGAGGTCAAGTCAGCACCAAAGCACTGGCCTTCGATTCCCTCGCGCTCGCAATGCTCGCGCAAAGAATCCACCGCTCTAGTGGTCAACAACAATCGGTAGCCAAGCTTGGCTAGTTCTGGCAGCATGGCCTTCGCCATACCCCCTCCTGCTCCAGTAAGGACTATATTTTTCATGCGCCTTCCGGGGTATACATGGTCACCCCGTTTGTTCTATATTCTTCTAAAAGTACCGATTTAAACAGAGATGCATCCACCAACAAACTTGGCGCCTCTCCGATACGAACGTGCTTCAACGCACCTTTGGCTTCCAATAACGGGATAAGTCCATCGCACTTGCGCTGGGCACTGACCGCCGGATTGTGCAATTTCGTCACCACATTCACCTTACGCCCTCCGACCAATACCACGGGGAAGGTCCTACTCTCCGGCAAATACACGGGGAACGAAAAACCCTTCCAACCAATGGTATCTTCCACTGCATGCAAGCTCGTACCGCTATTGATCAGCGTGGTCCCGATGTACAACAACTGCCCGCCCGAAGCGAGGTGTTTGGTCCATGGGCTTTGCGGCCCATAGGGAGTCCCGTCGGTATGGTGACCGGTGGTATACCACTGTGCCTTTGGCCCTTTAACAGCTACGGGTTCGAGCGGATGCGCCGATCTTGCGTCAGCCACTTCTCGGCGGAAATATTCGGTTATGGTCCCCATCTTGCTCGGGGTCTCTGCGACGCTAAAGGCCGTTTGTGGGTGCTCCGCTTGCAAGGTAATGACCGGGCTTGAGGGCATCAACAAATGCGCCTCTTCTCCCACAAGCTCCAACAAGGCTGCAACCACCGTGGCGGGACCACCTTCTACATATCCAATGGAGCTCATAGCGCTATGCACTAACAAATCTGTACCCGGCGCCACGCCAGCGGCCTTGAGGCTTTCCACGAGTGATGCTTTGGTCCACACATCTCCCGCAGCTTTACGGGCTGCCAAGTCCTTGCGAACCTTGGCTTTTTTACGGTTTCTGTTCCATTGCAGCAGCGGCTGAGGAACCAGTGATCGAAGTATATCTTTAGCGCTCATGCTTTGCGTTCCATTCATTTAGTAACGTATCCACTAAGTATTTGGTGGCCCAATTCGGTAATCCAAAACTCTCATACCTCCCCCACATAGGGTAAGAACCCGGTAAGGCTCCGCCCACGTCCATCGAGGCACGTGCCCCACTGGTCGCCACGACCGAAAGCAACGTATTCATTGTATCGCGTGCCTCCAGAGCCCAAGGCGCTCTAATCTTATGCCACAAAATGGCAAGTTGTGCTCCTCCTGTAGGAATAAAAGCTTCCGAGCCCCGCCACTGGGCATCATAGCGCCCGTGTAAGATCCCCTCCGCAAGGAATCGCTTGGCAAGTACCTCAGCGCCACCAATGGACGCATCTATATAACGTTGTTCTCCCAACCGTTGACCTGCATCAAAAAGGCCATCTAGGGTGTAGGCGATGGTATGGATGATGGGGCGATCGTTTTTATGTAAGGTATTATCACAATTCGCCAACCAATAGTGCTCGTTTTGCTGGGTTAGGACCCAATTCAAATGGTGGTGGCTATGGGCTTCCCAAGCATCACGGCATTCAGGAAATTCCGGCAACCAGTCCAAAATGGGTGCAACGACATAAGTACCGTACACCCGCACGGCGCCCATGAAATCATTGGTGGAAAACTGCCCTTGATCGTCGAGCTGGTCCCAGATCCAATCAATGGCGCGTTTGGCCGCCTCCGCATACGCGCGATCCCCCGTATGGCGGTACAGCGGCAATAGCCCGCGCAAGATTTGTCCGGTATTAAAGACTACTGAAGGGCGCTGCTGATGCACATACCCGCCTGGCCATCCTCCATCTTCGTGTTGGATGCTCAGCAGCCATTGCCCCGCGTCCTCAGACGCAGCGCGAGCCTCTCGGGCCCAAGGAAAATTTGATTCCGTACTGTAGCGCAGCAGCGTATCGATGATGTACCCGGTGGTCTCTGGATAGGAAGAGGTCCAACCGCTGTGGTGGTAATAAGTCCCCGACCCGCGATCTGCCCCGCTATTGATGCTGTGGATGAGCCAACGCACAGCGTGGTGCATGGAGCGCTCCTTATCCGCTTCGCTATGGTGTTTGAGGTAGGATTTTAGGTACAAGCGATTGTTCCATTCAGCGAATAAATACCGCCAATGATCGTACTTTCCCAAAAACGAATGCCAACGTCGGACATACGCTGCTACTCCCATTACAACAATCCTTGATCTGAAAAGCTAAAGTAGCCACTACGCGCCACAATTAAGTGGTCCAAGAGCTTGATATCTAAAGTATCTGCCGCGGCACTCAACTTTCTTGTCATGCGTTTGTCATTTTCACTGGGAGCCAAGGCCCCACTGGGGTGATTGTGGGCCACGATGATGGCGGTAGCATTCCAATGCAAGGCGCGTTTGAGGATAAGCCGAACGTCGGTCAAGGTACCCGTTAAGCCGCCTTTGAATAGTTGGTGACAGGCCAGCGGCGCATGGGCTCTATTGAGGTAGAGGACGTGGAATTCTTCGTGGGCTGGGAATTCGAGGTGCTTAAAGTGGGCGTAGGCATCTTGGCTTTTCCGGATGGCGTGCTCCATAGGCTTGGGGGTGCTCCAGGCTTGGTGTAGTGCGAGTACGGCCATGATTTGCTTCGCTTTTTTGGGGCCAATTCCCTTAATCTCCCGCAGCGCATCTTCGTCCATCTGCAGGATCCGATTAAAGTCGAGAAAATACTCGTTCAACGCTTGCTCCAGCTCTTCCACACTTTGGTAGCGTGCCCCACCGTTGAGGATGTAGCTCATGAGTTTGGCCGTAGACCATTGCTGGGTCGTTTCATAAAAGGATTGTTTTTCCATGGGGTTGAATTTTGATAAGGGGTTTCTAATAAATTAATTGGACCCAAAGAATTATCCTACTTTTAACTCGTGAAGATTGCTGTTCTAGGATCAAGAGGAATTCCCAACCGCTACGGCGGCTTCGAAGAGATGGCTGCCCAAGTCGCCCCACTGTGGGTCAAGGCGGGCCATGAGGTCGTCGTCTACACTACCAGCGACCATCCCGATAAGGTGGAAGAAGTGGCCGGCGCGCGCATCAAGTACATATTCAATCCCGAGAGCACTTTCGGACTCGCGGGCCAATTCATCTACGACCTGCTCTGCATCCTCGACGCACGACGCGAAGGTTTTGACATTTACTTGCAGCTGGGCTACACCACTTCAGGCATCTGGTCCTTCCTGTGGCCGAAGAAAAAAACCATGACCAACATGGACGGGTTGGAACACCAAAGGGCCAAATACAAGGGTCCGTTGTCGATATTCTTGCGATGGTCGGAGCGCAGGGCGGCCAAACGTTCACAACTTTTAGTTGCTGACAACCCGGAGATCGCCCGCTACCTCGCCAAATACAACAAGCCTACCCAAACCATCGCCTACGGCAGCCACGTGGTGGAGGCGTCCGAAAACGCCGCGCAGATCTTACAGGAAGCCGGCCTTCCGACCCACAACTTCCACGTTAATATTGGCCGTATACAACCAGATAACCACGTTTGGGAGATTCTTGCGGCCGCGGAAGAAAGCGGTGAAACTGTAGTGGCTATTGGAGACTATAGCACGAGGTATGGACGGAAGCTGCGCAAAATTTTCGATGCGAAGAACCTCCATTTCCCTGGGACTATTTACGATAAAACGGTCTTGAATGCCCTGCGCACTCAAGCGGTGTTTTACCTACATGGACACAGTGTAGGCGGTACCAACCCTGCATTGCTTGAGGCAATGGGATGTGGCGCCATGGTCTTGGCACACAACAATCCTTTTAACGCGAGTGTCTTGGGAGGGCTGGGCGCCTTATGGTCGGATGAAGAAGAACTCAAGGAATTATTGAAGCAGCGTCCCTCAGCCGACGTGAAGGCAGAACAAGCTGAAATCTCTAAGGGGCGGGTGAAGGACTATTTTAATTGGTCCCAGATCGCAAATCAGTACCTCGAGGCCATGGCCGGCCTACAATAAAAAAAGCCCCACCAAAACTGGCAGGGCTTCCTCAAATAAATCTTAACGGATTAGATGATCAGCATTGCATCACCGAAGGCCAAGAAGCGGTACTTCTCTTTGATGGCTTCGTTGATGGCATGCATGGCCAATTCGTGACCGACCATCGCACTGTTCATCATCAATAAGGTCGAACCTGGAGGGTGGAAATTCGTGATCATTGAATCCGGAATCTGAATCTCGTAGGGAGGGAAGATGAATTTATTCGTCCATCCCGTATTTCCAGTAACACGGCCTCCTGTAGTCAACGAGCTTTCCAATGTGCGAACCGTTGTGGTACCTACGGCGCATACACGACGCTTGTTAGACAATGCTTGGTTTACTACATCAGCAGTAGATTGCGGCATAAAATATTGTTCACTATCCATTTTATGCTTGCTCAAATCTTCCACCTCTACCGGACGGAACGTGCCTAGTCCTACGTGGTGGGTCAATTCTGGCAACTGTACACCTTTAATCTCCAAACGTCTCAGCAAGTGCTTCGAGAAGTGCAATCCCGCCACTGGAGCAGCGACAGCACCTTCCTCTTTCGCAAAGATGGTTTGGTAACGCTCGGCATCTTCCTCAGTGGGCTCACGGTTGATGTATTTCGGAAGTGGGGTCTCTCCCATTTCTTTGAGCTTGTTACGGAATTCTTCGTACGAACCGTCGAACAAGAAGCGAAGCGTACGTCCACGAGAAGTAGTATTATCAATGACCTCAGCCACCAACGTATCGTCCTCGCCGAAGTAAAGTTTGTTCCCTATTCTGATTTTACGTGCAGGATCCACCAATACGTCCCACAATCTGCTCTCTGAATTGAGTTCGCGGAGCAAAAACACCTCGATGCGCGCACCGGTCTTCTCTTTATTCCCCCACATGCGTGCAGGGAATACTTTGGTGTTGTTCATTACCATCACATCGCCGTCCTCGAAATAATCGATGACCTGGTGGAAATGTTTGTGCTCGATTTCGCCGGTGTCCTTGTGCAATACCATCAAGCGGCTGTCGTCGCGATGTAGAGTGGGTTCTTGAGCGATGAGCTCCTTAGGCAGCTCATAGTCAAAGTGAGAGAGTTTCATTTTCATAGCTTACGGGCTTTGAAATTTATAATAAGAAAAGTACAAAGGTACGATTTCGGCACCCCCCTTGTCAAGTTTTTAATAAACCAATTGACTTTGAACCTTACAGTTCCGACATTTGTTATATCTACCCGCCACGGAATTGGTTCCTAAAACTTTTTAGCGCAAAAACAATGGGAGTTAATCTACTCGAAAAGCTTAGTGATATCCGCGCGAAAAACGCGCAACCCTCGAACACAGAAGTGTTGGAAGGTTTCAAGGCCCTGCTGAACCAACCCAATGAAGGCGAACGTATTCTGCGTAACCTTTTTAAGTCTGATGGTAGCGAGGAGCACTTGGACTTTGATACATTGGAGGTCAATCGCATTTATCACATTGAGGACATCAAAAAACTGTGTATTGATTACCGTTTAAGGTTCTTGGACTCTAAACACTTCAACGGCACCTTCCCTTCGGAAGCCATTGACGCCATCAAAGATTTCGAGGCCAAGCAAGGCAAAGAAATCAAAGGTTTTAAAATGATTGCACCGGCGGGGATGTTCAAGCTGGCTGAAAAAGACAAAGATCCTATCCTAATGGTACCTATGGGCAACGGTTATTACTACCAGCTCGCCCAGTGGGGCAATGATCTACATTTTTTGCGCAAAATCTTGGTTTATCCGTTCCGAAATTTCGAAACGATCATGAAAACCGTATTTGTATTTTCCGCACTCACGGCACTATTGTTCCCAGAGAGTATGATGCGCGGTCCTAAAGATACCGGTACCATAATGCACATTCGTGTGATTTTCTTCTTCTGGATGGTCTTCGCCACGAGCGCCATGACGGCCTTGTACGGCTTCAGCCGCGTGAAGAATTTCAGTTCAAATTTATGGAAGAGCCGTTTCCTAGACTAGGCGGAAGCGACTTCATCGAAAAAATATTGGGCCCACTCGTTGGGCCCTTTTCCGTTTGAGGCTTCGTAGGGTCCAATTTTAGTACGCCGTAACCCTACCAAATGTCCTCCACTATTCAAAGCTTTGCCAATATCATGAGCCAAGGAACGGATGTACGTGCCCTTGCTGCAGAGGACTCGCAGTTCTAATAATTGGTCCGTATAACTAAGAATTTCTAATTCATGAATGACCACTTGACGCGGCGCCATAATTATTTCCTCACCCGCACGAGCCTTTTCGTAGGCACGAACGCCGTCCTTCTTGATGGCAGAAAAGATCGGCGGCACTTGTGAAATCTCACCGGTAAACGCTTTCAGCGCCTCCTCTATGGTTTCTTGATTGATATGATCCGTTGGAAATTCTGCATCGATAGCACTCTCCAAATCATAGGATGGCGTCGTTGCACCAAGCTTCACTTGTGCCACATATTCCTTAGGCAGCCCCATGAAATCTGAAATCTCCTTGGTCTTCTTTCCCACACAAATAATGAGTAGGCCTGTGGCCAACGGATCTAGGGTTCCAGCATGACCCACTTTTAGCTTTTTCTTTCCGGTGACTTTTTGAAGGGCGTACTTGATTTTAGCGACCGCGTGATAGCTCGTCCACTCTAAAGGCTTATCGACCAATAGCACTTGGCCAGAAACGATATCCTCTACGGTCAAAACCCAAAGAATTGGCTCAGTAAAACGATGGCAGCGATGCCGAAACAGTAATAACTGAAGTACTTCAATTTGGCACGACGCACCAAGGCAATCATCCACTTACAAGCAAAAACGCCGCTCACAAAAGCTGCCAATAACCCTAACATTAAACTAGTGATTTCTACATCAGCTCCCGCAGCCTGTCCTGCGATTATATCTTTGGTATCTAGTAAGGTTTTACCCAGAATGATTGGCAAGACCATTAAAAAAGAAAATTGTGCGGCCTTACTTCGATCTATTCCCAGCAACACTGAAGTACTAATTGTGGCACCGGAGCGACTTACACCCGGCAAAATGGCTATGGCTTGTGCCAATCCGACAACAAATGCATCTAGGGCGAATACTGATTTTGTGGTTTCCTTCGAGCGATCAGCAAGGAACAATAGGATACCCGTCAATACAAGCATGGCACCCACAAGCAATAATTGGCCTTCGAATAATGATGCAATTTGATCTTCAAAAGCTAAACCTATGAATGCTGCGGGGATCATTGAAACGATAATGTAAGATGTAAACTTAGTCTCGTCGTTCCATTTAAACTCAAGCAATCCTGCAATCAATCGACCTATATCCTTTCTAAATACAACTATGGTACTGAGGGCTGTTCCGGCATGAACAACTACATCAAAGGTTAAACTTTCTCCTCCCGACATGTTTAGGTCAAAGAGGTGTTTTCCTATTTCTAAATGGCCTGAACTACTGACCGGTAAGAATTCCGTAATTCCTTGAATAAGACCTAAGATCATGGCCTGGATAGCTGTCATAAAGGAAACTCTATGCGTCCTTGCGCTTTAGCATGATGGCCACAATGGGAAGGACCAATCCAATAAATAAAAACCAAGGGGCAATACCAATGCGCTGTGTGCCGAAAATTTCTGGGTTGAATTCTCCAAGAGAATCTGATCCCCCACCTAGCATTAAAGCGAAACCAATTGCAAGCATGACTAATCCTGCAATCAAGATTAGATATTTACGACGATCAAATAAAAACACGTTTTTGTTTTCCATAATCAATAATATAATTCGTTGGTTTTAAGTTTTAAGTAACGACGGATCGCAATGGTCGTGCTCAAGCCTGGCACTAAAATGCTCAAAAGGACTACCCCAGAAAGAACTAATACCGTAGTCTCAGTGGTAAAAATAGATGAGGCCGCTGGAAAATATGATTTTAAACCATGGCCTAACGCAAACAATAAAGCAATACTCATTATTGCACTCAGTAAACCAAGCAGGACGCTAGTCCACACATAAGGGCGTCGAATAAAGCCCGATTTCGCACCGACAAGTTGCATTGTTTTCAATAAGAATCGTTTGGAATATATGGTCAATCGAATACTTGAATTAATCAACGCGAGCGCCACGGTGAGTAACACAAGAGAAATACCAATGAGTAACATGGTGATCTTCTCGATATTCTCATTGACTAACCCTATTAAATCTGGATCATAAAGGACATCTTGGATGTACTCGTCCGATTTTAATTCCTCGCTTAATTGTTCTAAGTCTCCATTCGCCACTACCTCAGACTTAAGGTTGACATCGATGGTATGTGATAATGGATTATAGCCGAGAAATTGAACAAAATCTTCTCCCAAATCCTCCTGCAATTCCTCAGCCGCAACATCTTTTGTTATTAATGTTGCGCTCTTTGCATAAGGCGCAAGTTTTTGAGCATTTAAAATTGTCTTTAATTCTTCTTCCGGAACCTTTTCATCAAGGACCAATGTAAAAGTAAAATTCTCCCGAACTGCCTCAGCTAAATCTTTGGCTGAGAGAACTAAATGTCCTAAAACACCTGTAACGAATAAAACCAGTGTCATCGAAATGATAACGCTCAAGTAGGAACTGCGTACTCGACGTGTGGTAAATTTTTGCTCTTTTGAACTCATCGTAGCGAAAATAGTAATTCCTGCCCCATCATTCACTAATTTTGCGGCTGTTCAACACTTCTTTTCTTTCATGGAGTACAATCATCAGGAAATTGACAAGAAATGGCAGGCTAAATGGGCTGCTGAAGGCACCTACCATGCATCAAATTCTCAAGACAAGCCAAAATTCTATGTTTTGGACATGTTCCCGTACCCATCGGGTGCGGGTCTGCACGTAGGTCACCCGCTGGGCTACATCGCCTCTGACATCTATGGGCGCTATAAAAAGCAGAAAGGGTTTAATGTGTTGCACCCTATGGGATATGATGCCTTTGGATTGCCAGCAGAACAATATGCCATCCAAACCGGCCAACATCCTGAGAAAACCACAGAAATAAATACCGCACGCTACCGCCAACAGCTCGACAATATCGGTTTCGGCCTGGATTGGTCGCGTGAATTCAAGACCACGGATCCTTCCTACTACAAATGGACGCAGTGGATATTCATTCAACTCTTCGATGCGTGGTACGACCACAACGAAGGAGTAAGCCGTCATATTGATACGCTAATTACGCATTTTGCTGCGCACGGCACCGAAGGATTGAACGCCGCACAGACGGAAGAAATGAACTTCAGCGCCGAAGAGTGGGCAGGAATGGACCAAGTCGCACAAGCAGAAGTTTTATTGAATTATCGTTTAGCTTACCGAAGCGAAAGCAACGTGAACTGGTGTCCTGCCTTGGGTACCGTATTGGCGAACGACGAGGTGAAAGACGGCTTGAGTGAGCGTGGAGGACACCCAGTAGTACAGAAAAAGATGATGCAATGGTCGATGCGCATCACCGCCTTCGCAGATCGTCTGCTTGAAGGATTGGAGCGCATTGATTGGAGCACCTCACTGAAAGAGACACAGCGCAACTGGATAGGAAAATCTGTAGGTGCTGCCATCTTCTTTGATATTGATGGGCACGAGGGACAGATCGAGGTCTTCTCAACGCGTCCAGATACCTTGTTCGGTGCCACGTTTGTGACCTTGGCGCCAGAGCATGAATTGGTTCAAAAAATTACCACGGCCGACCAGCGGGAGGCCGTACAAGCCTACCAAGCCAAAGCTGCTGCACGCAGCGAACGCGACCGTATGGCGGATACAAAAACTATCAGCGGTTGTTTCACTGGTGCCTATGCAGTACATCCAATCAGTGGTACGAAGGTGCCTATTTGGATTGGCGATTATGTATTGGCGAGCTATGGAACAGGCGCCGTTATGGCCGTTCCTGGTCACGACAGCCGCGATTATGCCTTCGCAAAGCACTTTGACCTTGAGATAGTAGAGGTCGTAGCTGGCGGCGATTTGAGCGTAGAGGCCTTCGAAGCCAAAGAAGGGAAAATGGTGAATTCCGATTTCCTTAACGGCATGGAGTGCATGGACGCCAAGGCGAAAATGATTGAGCACCTGGAAGGAATTGGCTACGGAAAAGGAGCCACCCAATACAAACTCCGTGATGCCATCTTTGGACGTCAACGCTACTGGGGAGAGCCTATTCCGGTGTACTATGAGAACGGTATTGCCAAGACGATGCCGCTCGAAGATTTGCCATTGACCTTGCCAGATGTGGATGCTTACTTACCGACAGAAGACGGTGAGCCGCCGCTCGCACGCGCCAACCATTGGACCTACAACGGCCATCCTTTGGAGACGACGACGATGCCGGGCTGGGCGGGTTCATCGTGGTACTTCTTGCGTTACATGGACGCACACAACAACGAAGAATTTGCCGAGAAGGCAACCACGGAGTATTGGAACCAGGTCGATTTGTATGTCGGCGGTTCTGAGCACGCCACGGGTCACCTACTCTACTCGCGCTTCTGGACGAAATTCCTATTCGACATGGGCTTCATCAGATTTGACGAGCCGTTTAAGAAACTGATCAATCAAGGGATGATTCAGGGCATCAGTGCCTTCGTTCATAGAATTAACGGGACCAACACCTTTGTAAGTACTGGGCTCAAGGGCGACAATGAAACGCAGGCCATTCATGCTGATGTGAGCTTGTTGCAAGGCGATGAGTTGGATGTGGAAGCGTTTAAGAATTGGCGCGAAGAATACAAGGATGCAGAATTCATCCTTGAAAATGGCAAGTACATCTGTAGCCGCGAGGTGGAGAAGATGTCAAAGTCCAAATTTAATGTGACCAACCCTGACGATATCGTTGAGAAGTATGGTGCAGACGTATTGCGCATGTACGAGATGTTCTTGGGACCGTTAGAGCAAAGCAAGCCATGGAACACGCAAGGCCTTTCTGGTGTGGCCGGATTCCGCAGAAAATTCTGGAAGCTGTTCCACCAAGGAGATACCTTCAACGTGAGCGATGCGCCTGCGGATAAAAAAGCACTGAAGGCGGCCCATACCTGTATCAAAAAAGTCAACGAAGACATTAAGAACTTCAGTTTCAATACTTCGGTCAGTGCCTTTATGATTGCGACCAATGAATTGACAGATTTGAAGGCCAACAACCGCGAGGTGTTAGAGCCGCTCGTTCGCCTGATCTCACCTTTTGCCCCACACCTCGCGGAAGAATTGTGGGAACTGATGGGCGGAGAAGGTTCAGTGACACACAGCGAGTATCCAACACACAATGAGAGCTACTTGGTAGAGAGCAGCAAGAACTACCCTGTTTCGTTTAATGGAAAGGTTCGATTCCAACTAGAATTGCCATTAGATATGAGCAAAGAGGATATCGAGAAAGCCGTAATGGCCGACGAGCGTACCGGCGAAAATATTGGCGATAAGCAGGTCCGAAAGATGATTGTCGTGCCCGGAAGGATTATCAATATTGTGATCGGCTAATCCGAAGGAGGAGCAAAAATTTTCAAGGTAAACCCAACTAAAAAGGCGCCCTGCGGGCGCCTTTTTAGTTGTTTCCTAATTCTTGAATAAGCTTTTCAGAATACTCCTTAAATGCCGCCAAGCTAGTGGAGTCCAACGACTTTGCTTCAGGTAACTTTTGTTTATATGGATCAACTTGTTTTCCATTTACCCAAAAACGATAGCAAACATGCGGTCCAGTAGCTAAACCGGTTGAACCTACATAACCAATAACATCCCCTTGTTTCACACGCACTCCAGGCTTTATACCAGACTTAATTTTACTCATGTGCAAATACTGAGTGGAGTAGGTACTATTATGACGAACCTTTACATAGTTGCCATTCCCAGAGGTATATGAAGCAGCACTTATCTCTCCATCGGCTGTGGTCATGATTGGAGTTCCCGTGGGTGCAGCATAATCCGTACCTAAGTGAGCCTTCCATCGCTTTTGAACTGGATGAAATCTTCGACCACTGTAACGTGATGAAATACGCGTAAAATTTAAGGGAGCTCGCAAAAAGGTTTTCCTCAAACTTCGTCCTTCCTCATCATAATAATCATCAAATCCTAATTCGTTTTCGTATTGAAAAGAGTAATAGTCATTTCCTGAATGTATCAGATTAGCTCCCAATACTCTCTTGAGTCCTACATAGGTAGTATCATCCACGTACTCCTCTTCGTAAATCACTGAAAAGGCATCACCCTTTTGAATTCTAAAGAAATCAATACTCCAAGCGTAAATATTAACCAATGACATCGCTAAAGCATTAGTTCCTCCGGCATTGTTTACAGAGAGGTACAAGGCATCTTCTATTGTCCCAGAAATGACCTTCCTCTTTACAGTACGTTCTTTTACATATTTATGCGCATAAATAGAATCAGAATTCAATGAAATAATAACGTATTCAAACGCATTCTCCGGATAAATGAAATACGATGGAATCGATGAATTTTCTCCTTTCGCAATTTTCACTGTAACTCCGGATCGAATTTTCGTAACATCAAATACTGAATCAATTCTTGATGCTATGGAGTATATTATTGATGTTGAAACTCCACGTTCACCTAAGATTGAACCAAAACTTTCTCCAGAAGAAATTGTATGATCTTCGAAACCCAGAGTATCCGCAGGTAAGGTTAGATAAAACTTCGGTTCGACCTCTTGTATAGGTTCTTCAATCGGATTAGCTTCTGCACCAGACTCCTTTCCTGGTTTTATTGCAAAAATGATAACAATGATGAAAACGGCTGCAAATAAGAGCCAAGCGTATTTTTTTAACTTCATGAGCCTTGCTCAATTTCTTTTAGCACATCCTCTACCCAGCTCTTTCCCCATTCTGCACGCTGATGTTCCGTCCATAATTCAGGATAGAATATTCGACGTTGAAAGCGCGGGGGCAAGTACTTCTGCCAATTTGTTCCCCCAGTTGCAGGGATATCGGTTGGCTTCTTGCTTAAATAGCGGACCGCAGTTTTATAATGTTGTAGTGGCCAATTCACATTGACGTTCAAATCCAATAATCGCAACGTATCTTCAAGCTGCGCAACCTCAGCATCAGACATTCCGGCCTGCTTTAGTTCCAGAAAGCGCTCCCAGATATTACAATGCTCGTAAGACTCAGCCGCAAAGACCAAATCGTCCCAGTATTTCTCAATGAATTGAACCGCCGTGTAGGCAGGCTTACCCGTATCCTCCACCTTTGCACCATCCTTCCAATAAACGGCATCCATCTGCTCTTCAATTGTCGCACCAGCCAAAGCTTTGCGCTTTGATTCAGCTACAATATTAATCAATGGAGCACAACCCAACTCTATGATGCGGTACTGCACACTCTGGAAACCTGAGGCCGGCGCCAACGCATCGCGAAAAGCTAAAAACTCATCCTTCTTCATGCCCTTTTCCATCACGCCAAA
The DNA here is from genome assembly GCA_022424815.1 of Schleiferiaceae bacterium. Lineage (GTDB taxonomy): Bacteria > Bacteroidota > Bacteroidia > Flavobacteriales > Schleiferiaceae > UBA10364. The sequence goes on from JAKMGS010000001.1 coordinate 41,891, forward strand.
GCTGCTTCGCAAAGCCCCAAAGTATCGGTTAATGCGGTGAAGGCGTTCGGCAAAATCTGTCAACGACAAATCTCCAGCTGCAATGGCATCAATTTCGATGCGTGCCAGCTTGAAATACAGTTCTGTAATCTGATGGTAAATAATGAAGATTGGCTCATCAGCGATTTCCGTCACCGGACGCTGGAGACTGAGCAAGGTATCGAGCTGAACGTAGTCCCAGTAATTTTGAAAAGAAGCACGCTGCCATCCATTCACATAGGTCTCAAAATCTTGTCCGGTTGCTTCAATTTTATTGCGCAAATCGGACAATTTTTCCATTAATTCCGGGCTCCACTCCATGGTAATGTAGGTTTGCTCCAAAGTTAGCCAATACCATGGCCAACTTGATCCTTTGCCGATAAGTTTTAAACGAATTTTAACGCTCTTAGATGCGTTTCAAAGTAAATGTAAACTCCGTGCCTACACCTTCTGTAGATTCTACTTTAATCGCCTCTCCGTGACGCTCGATAATATGCTTAACGATGGATAATCCCAGACCGGTTCCTCCGGCATCTCGCGAACGCGCTTTATCTACCCTGTAAAAGCGTTCAAAAATGTGCGGTAGATCCTCCTCGGAAATACCGAAACCTTGGTCCTTGATTCTGAATTCAATTCTCTCTCTCGTACCGGAAATAAAGAAGTCTACAGTGGAGCCTTCCGGGCTGTATTTGATAGCGTTTACTAGTAAATTATCCAACACCTGCTCTAACCTTGCAGCATCACATAATACTTGGGTGTTCTCATCTACAGCAAAATGAATCTTGATCGAAGACTCACGTTTATTAGCTAAGTTTTCAATTTCACTCAACGCATCATCTATCAAGTTGCGTACAATTACTGGACGTAACTGAACATCATATTCCCCACTTTCTACCTTTGTTAGTACATCCATGTCTTTCACAAGCTGTGTCATGCGCTCAACAGACTTCGCCGCGCGTTTCAAGAATTTTTTGGCCACTTTTTCATCCTTAAGCGCACCATCCAACAGAGTATAAATATATCCTTGAATATTAAAAATTGGTGTCTTGAGTTCGTGGCTAACATTTCCAATGTATTCACGACGGAATTGTTCTCTGCCCTTCATTTCTTCAACGAGTGCATTTTGTTTTTCACTCCACTCTTCGAGCCTTTCTTCTAATTCCGCTAGATTTCCAACACTTCCTGTATTTAACGGAGATTCCGTCAGACCTTGCTTTTGAATTTTTTGTTGAATACCCCTAATCCGTCCTATTAAAATGTAGTAGGTCGCGTAATAAAAAGATGTAATTGTAACCACAAAGAAAAGTACCCACCATAACCATTCCGGGATGTTCAAATGTTGAGTGTAGGTTAATAACCATTCAAATAGAACGGCTAATCCCGTAACTGTAGCTCCCATGATAAAGGAGAGCAAAAGCATGCGATTTCCTCGCATCAATCGATTGTTTCGAATTTATACCCAACGCCTTTGACCGTCTTGATGCGATCATCACCTATTTTCTCTCTGAGCTTACGGATATGTACATCTATGGTTCTACCTCCTACAATAACTACCGTACCCCATATTCTGTCCATGATTTCTTCACGTATAAAGACTTTTCCTGGTTTCGATGCCAAGAGGCTGAGCAATTCGAATTCTTTCCTCGGAAGTTCAATAACATTTCCCGCAATCTCTACATGGTAGCGCTCAGGGTCAATGATTAAATCTGAGAACTCCATTTTTCCTGGAACTTCTTGCTCAGGAACTGGTCTTCTTCTTAAGAGTGCCTTTAATCTTGAGGTCAGAACCTTAGGTTTTACGGGCTTCGTTATATAATCATCTGCGCCAGCTTCAAAACCTGCCACTTGGCTGTAATCTTCACCACGTGCCGTAAGAAATGCAATGATTGTATTCTCAAGTCCTGGCAATCTTCGAATTTGATCACAGGCTTCAATACCGTCCATTTCCGGCATCATTACGTCCAATAAAATTAAATCTGGCTTGAATTCTTTCGCTTTTGCTACACCTGCTTTACCGCTGGCGGCAGTCGCTACTTTATATCCTTCTGCTTTTAAGTTGTATCCTACGAAGTCCAAAATATCTGGCTCGTCGTCAACTAATAGAATCTTGATGTTAGAATTATCCATGATTTCAATTTACCACAAAGATGGAAAACTATTACTACTTCCAAGCGACTTCTAGAAACTTAACATAAAGCAAATGTGGGCCTAACAAACTCTTAAAGCCCTTTTCTAAACTCAGCAATTAAAGTTGATACTTAGTTAAGATTCAGTTTACATGATGGTCCTTCATTTGTGATGTCAAAACAAAACAAAAGACGTAGAAATGAAATTCAACAAATTAATGATTGTAGTCGCAGCTGCTTCTTTCCTAGC
>JAKMGS010000036.1 GCA_022424815.1 Schleiferiaceae bacterium
GGCTTGAAGTGAATCTCTTTGAATTGCAATACTTTGGTCAATGTTTTCGCAAAGTCTGGCACACCGAAAATCACAGATCCTGGAGTTGCGAATACGACGTTAGTATCCTTTTTCACCCCTTGCTTCGCCCAATAGTCATCGGCGAGGTACATGATTTTTTGAGGCGCTCCACCACATTTAATTGGGGTAGTAGGCTGCGTAAAAACTGCATTCCCGCCTTTGAATTGTTGCACTTTTTCCCAAACCGTTTTAGGGTCGGTGTAGTTAGAAACTACAATGCCTTTGTCTAGGCCTTCTTGCAACCCTGGGATGCCATCTTCGTCGATCTGAATACCTGGAGAGGCCACCAAATAATCGTAAGAGAAATGTCCTGAGTTTACGGTGTCCACATCATTCTTATCTGGGTGAATTAAGTAACCGCATCTTGAATCCAATCACATCCCGCAGGAATGATAGATTTCATAGGACGGCCTGTTTTTTCGTAATCAAAAATACCTGCACCTACCAAGGTCCATGCTGGCTGGTAGTAATGTGTTTCAGCCGGATCGATGATGGCGATACGGAGGTCGTTTTTCTTGTTCTTTAATTGGGCAGCGATCATAATACCACCGGTTCCTGCGCCAATCATAACGACGTTATAATGCTTAGAAATAGGGCGTTTAGGTGTTAATTCGACACTAAAAGTAATGGCCATAAAACGCCCTCTACGTGATAATTATCACCTTTTGGGAAAATTAAAGGGTAGGTTTGACCATTATTCTATGTGGGATGCCGTCTTCGAGAAATTCTTCCCCTTCACCCGCGTAACCTTGACGGCCGTACCAATGCTCTAGATAACATTGCGCCATGATTTTGATCTCCTTGCTTTTTGGAAAGGCATCCCATATCCATTCTTCACATCTTAGCATCAACTCCACGCCCAAATCCACTCCACGATACTCCGCATCTACAATGACCCTCCCGATGGATACTTCCGCGTAGGCTGTGCCCGGTGGGAGGATGCGAGCACAGGCGACAATACGCCGACCATCGGTCTTGTAGATATGAAAAGCTGCTTGGTCTTGGTTGTCTATATCTTGATACACACAATCCTGCTCGACCACAAAAACGGCACTACGGAGTCGCAGAAGCTCATAGACCTCAGCGGCTGAAAACTGATCAAAGGTTTTGTAGTGCCAACTCATGATGTACGTGAGAATTGTGTGATGGCTAAAATTAAGGCAAATTGGATACCTAACGTCGTCGCAATACCCCCTGCGATACTCGTATCAAATCTGGCACTCATCATATACCCCAACAAACTTCCGCTGAGCCCGAAAAGTGCTGCGAGCAGAATCATGGGCTTGAGCTTTTGGGAAATTAAATAGGCCGTGGCTGCGGGTGCAACGAGCAACGCTACCACGAGGATGGCCCCGACACTTTCAAAACTAATGACCGTAGCTACACTGACCATGGACATTAGGCTGAGGTTCCACGCCCCTACACCAATGCCCAGCACCGCTGCATAATCCTCATTAAACGAACTCATGAGCAGACCCTTATATCCCGCGAAGGTGTAGATCAGCACTAAGAGCAAAAGGATCCCCGAGCTCCACAAGGCAATGGGACCCATGGACTGGCCCGCCAATGTCCAAGTATTGAAGGGCACAAAAGCAATCTCTCCATAGAGCACACATTCCTGGTCCAAATCCACCTTATCGCTCCAATAGGTGATGAGCACCACACCTAAAGCAAAAAGCGTCGTGAAGGTCATGCCTATACTCGCATCACTCTGGACCTTCCACTTTTTGCTGAGAATTTCAATGATAACCGTGGCAAAAACTCCCACCAAGGCGGCGCCTAAAAACATAGGTAAAGAAGCACGGCTTTGGCTCAGTAGGTAGGCAATAGCAATGCCCGGCAGTACCGCATGTGAAATGGCATCGCCGACCATGGTCATTTTTCGAAGGACGAGAAACGCACCCAACACCGCGCAAGAGATGGCGGTGAAAATGGCGGTCAATGCTATGGCTAGGGTTGGCGTCACGTGTTATTTTAAATAGGCGGCTAGTGGCAATCTGTAACTGACCCCAGTCCCGAAAAAGAACCCACTGGTATTGAGTTTTGTATCTAAGTAAGGACTTAAATCTACCCCGGCATAAATGTCGAGTTGCAGGTCGTTGGAAAGTAGCTTCGTGAACCCGCCGTCGAAATATGGGGTTGCAAAAAATTGGCTCCCCGATACAGACCAATTGCTGAAATACTCCGCATATACGCCGTAGTCATTGCCAAGATCATAGCCTAATGCTAAGGAGAACATGCCTTCATTAATAAAGCCGTTAGAGCCTTGAAGGCCTCCCGAAACGCCGATATTGCTGGCAATACCTAATCTGGGTGTCAATCCCTTTTCCAGCATAAGTCGCTGTTCATGAAAGACCACATTTCCTTGTGATGGTGCACGGTAATCGCCACCGGCAACCCACGGCAAGGTGAGGTGGCTCAACCAAGTGGCTTGCGGTAAAAGGTCGGTTTCTTCCACTAGGTTGTACTTAAAGCCAATGGTCACAGGATTCACTCCCGTGGTGCGGAATGGATCATTCCAGGTATCGACTATATCCACGAGCTTGGTGTTCGCATTGATGACGGCACGCACCTCGAATTTTCTATTGATGCCAAAGCGCAATACTTCCTCAATTTGATGCGCATCCGTGATGCTTGTCAAGGAAATTCTTTCTTCAGCATGCGAAAACTGATACCCGCCTTCATACTGAAACCAACCTACTGGTGTGATCTGGGCGCTTTCAGTTATGTCGGGACGATCGGTCGCGATCGAGGGCATTAGAATAACCGGCGTGTGTGGCCCTACTGGATCTATAATCTCTTCTAATTCTGGTCGCTCCTGCGCCATGCCCCAAAACGACGAGGCCAATAACATCACAATACTAATCTTCTTCATAAGGAATAGGACTTTGGTGAGGATCCACTTCTGGGTTCCCCAATTCTTTAACTATTAATGCTTCTATTTCAGGGGTAATAACGTGTTCCATGGTTTCGGCCTGCGGGTGGATGTGGTCGGCCGCCATGCCCAATCGCTCGGTCAAATACAGCTCCCATAATCGGTGCAAGCGCACCACCCGGCGGCCTTCGCTGCGGCCCAAGTCTGTCAGAGCAAACCCATCGGGGCGCTCCACCACCAAGAACTCCTTTTTAAGGTTTCTCAAGGTTTTGGTCAGCCCCTCGTAATGCTGCTCTCGGGCATCGACAATTGCCCCGGCGGTCATCGCCACGGGTTCCCCGGCGCGCTCCTCGGCGCCATAGAGCAACTTCAACAAGTTCTCCCGTTGTGTTTTGTTGCGGTTCGACGCCGCGCGCCTGCGACGCGCGAGCCAGCCTTTTTCCGGCGCTAATATCAACGAGCTGAATCCAAAAAACCCGAGTACCAATACAATCCACGGGCCGGTCGGCATTTTGGGCAAGGCCGCGCTGATGAACGTTCCTCCCAAAGCAGCAGCCGAGGCAAAAAGTGCAGCGAGCAACAACATGCGCGATAGACTTGAGGTCCAGCTGCGCGCAGCAGCTGAGGGGGTGATTAATAAGGCGGCCATGAGTACAACCCCCACGGTTTGAATCCCAACGGTTACGGCCAATACAGTGAGGACGGTAAAGGCAAATCTGATTCCTCCCGTAGGCAGGCCAATGGCAGCAGCGAAGTCTTCGTTGAAGGTCATTAATTGGAACCCCTTGTAAAAGAGTGCTACCCCAAGCAGGAGCAATAGCGCGAGGCCGGTGAATACATACAGGTCCATCATGGTGATGGCGGCAGCTTTGCCTAAGAGGAATCGCTCCAAACCGGCTTGCTGGCCTTGGCCTGTGCGTTGAACGTAGGACATGAGCAGAATCCCAAAACCAAAGAAGGTCGAAAGGACTAGGCTCACAGCGGTATCGCTCTTGAGTTTGGTGCGCTGTTCAATGAAGGCGATGCCGTAATGCGCAATAAGCCCGGCGATGAGCGCCCCGATGATGAAGTAACCCGGATGGCGTCCGTCCCCTAGGATGAAGGCCAGGACCACCCCTGGGAGGAGGGCGTGGGCAATGGCATCGCCGACAAGGCTTTCCCCTTTCAAAAAGCTAAAGGCGCCCACCACCGCTGAGGACGAAGCCAGCAGGAGGGTGCCAAAGAGTACTTTTATGAAAACGGGATCAAACATTAGCCTTGCGGTTGGTCTTCTTTGAAATCTGGTTCGCGGAGGGGGAATTCGGTATCGGATATGAGGTCCCCTAGTTTGGAGAGCACGGTTAATCGGCCCCCGTAAGCCTCTTGCAATAATTCCTTGGTGAAGACTTGCTCCTTCGGACCGGCGGCGACTAATCGGGTGTTCAACAAGACGATCCAATCAAAGTATTCGTTCGCGGTTTGTAGATCATGGTGTACTATGACCACGGTCTTGCCTTCGTTTTTCATGTCGCGGAGCAGCTTCAAAATGGCATCCTCAGTGGCGGCATCAACCCCTACAAACGGCTCGTCCATCAAGTAGATGTCTGCTTGCTGTGCGAGAGAGCGGGCGATAAAGACGCGCTGTTGCTGCCCACCGGATAATTGGGAAATCTGGCGGTCGGCGAACTCGAGTAGGTTCACTTTTTCCAATGCTTCTGTGGCAATGCGACGGTCTTCTTTGGTAATGCGTTTGAAGAGGTTGTTTTTGCGGTAGCGCCCCATTAACACCACGTCCATGACATCCGCCGGAAAGTCCCAATCCACACTCTCGCGCTGGGGTACGTAGCTCACGCGCTCGCGCACTTTGTCCAGGGGCTGGCCGAAGATTTCCGTGTAGCCGCTATCGGGTTTCATCAAGCCCATGACCGTTTTCAGCATGGTGGTTTTCCCAGAACCATTGGGTCCTACGATACCGATGATCTTGCCTTTTGGCAGCTCAAAATCCACGTCCCACAAAACGGGTTTGCTGTGGTAGCTGACGGTGAGGTTGTGTACTTCTATACTTTTTTCCATTACTCGAATGATTTTAAAATCGCGTTGGTGTTGTGTTGAAAAGCGCCTAACAGCGTGGCTTCAGGTGTGCCTTGGGGGCCAAGTGCATCGCTGTAGAGCGGGGTGCCTATGGCGACCTGACCTCCATTTTGTGCCACGGCTTCTTGCAGGGCTTGAATACTTTTTGGGTTGACCGAGGTTTCGGCGAAGATGGTGGTGAGGTGGTGGTCCAAGATGAATTGGGCCGAGGTGCTCATGTCATTGATGCCAAACTCTGCAGCCGTGCTGATGCCTTGAAGGCCGTGTACCTCTATGTCATAGGCACGACCGAAATACGAAAAGGCATCATGGGCGGTGACCATGACGCGCAAGGAATCCGGGACCTTAATGGACGCACGGATCATCTCGTCGTGTGCATGGACTAGCTCGGAGAAGTATTCCATAGCGTTTTGCTCGATCGTTTGTTGGTGCTCGGGAAATTGGTCAATGAGGAAGACGGCTAGTTCGCCCACGCAACGGTTCCAAAGCTGGAGGTCGAACCAAATGTGAGGATCGTAGGTATTGGGACCCACTGCAATTAGCTCGTGCGGTTGAAGGGCGCTGCTCATCGCATAAACGGGTTTTTCTGTGCCCAATTTTTCCAAGATCCCCACTATCTTCCCTTCCAAATGCAGGCCATTGTGCAGGATGATGCGAGCATTGCTTAGCTTAGCCACATCGCTCTCTACGGGTTTGTAGCTGTGAGGGTCGATGTTAGAGTGCATTAGGGACTCCACCTTGATTTCTTCCGGCAAAAGATGTTTTACGGCATCGGCCACAATAGAAGTGGTGCACAACACATCCACGCTTTCTTGCGGTTGGCAGGAAAGGGCCAAGACTCCCCATATGATTAGCAGGACTTTTCTCATGCGGATACTGCGTAAATATTGACACACATGCTATGGCTGAGCCAAATAGTATGGCCCGAAGGGGCTTTGAGCTGTACGCTGGCATCAAAGGACGAAATAGCCTCAACGTCGTAGGTGTTGCCCAGGTTGATGTTCATAGCGTCCAATTGGTCAAAAAACTCCGACCCTGCATCTTCGACGCGCACCACTTTAATGGTGTGGCCCTTGGCAAAAGCACCGAGGGGCTCGCCTAAGACCGGGGGCATTTGACCATTGGGCTGCGGGATGGGGTCGCCGTGCGGATCGTGCTTCGGGGCCCCGAGAAAATTCGACAATCGCTCGACTAATTCCTCACTCTGGACATGCTCGAGTTGTTCCGCGAGCGGATGTACTTGGTCCCAACCAAAACCCAGGGTATCCACCAAGAAAGTTTCCCATAAACGATGTTTGCGCAGGATGGATTTGGCTAATTGAACCCCATCTTCGGTGAGTTGCACGCCCTTATACGGCACCACTGTTACAAGGTTTTTCTGGCTCAATCGTTTTACAGCTTGGGTCACAGAACTACCCTTTGCTCCAATGCGATGCGCTAAATCCCCGTTGCTCACAGGATTATCGCCGCCTAAATGGTACAGGGCTTTGATGTAATTCTCCTCGCTTTCCGTATGAGTTTTCACTAAGACTATCTTTTAGTTTAGGTAAAACTAAAAATTATTTTAATACAAACTTTAGGGGTTTGCAAATACCTTAAAAACTGTACCTTTGCGACCGTGAAAAACCAGACCTATTTCATTTCTGATGTGCACCTTGGCGCACCAAGTATTGACTTAAGCCAAGATCGCGAACGCCGCCTAGTCAGCTTCCTGCAGAGTATTGCAGAGCATTGTGAGCGGCTATTTATTGTTGGAGACTTATTTGATTATTGGTTTGAATATAAACACGTTGTGCCACGCGGTCACACGCGTTTATTAGGGCAACTTGCGCAGATGGTAGATGAAGGCATGGAGCTACATATTTTCGTTGGAAATCACGACTTATGGATGGGTAATTATCTTGTCGAAGAACTGGGAGCGACCATTCACTACAAACCCTTGATTTGGGAAGTACCAGGAACATCTTTGAGATATTACATCGCTCATGGAGACGGTCTAGGACCAGGGGATCGACGATATAAAGCGATGAAGAAAATCTTCACCAACCCAATGGTATCCTGGGTTTTACAGCGCTTTCATCCGAACTTCGGGGTGGGGCTTGCAAGACGCATGTCTCGATCGTCTCGGAATAGTCAAGGTCCCGAAGAAAATGCGTTTAAAGGGAACCAAGAACGCCAATTAATTCATAGCCAAGCTCTTCTAGAAAAAGAGTGGTTCGATGCCTTTGTCTATGGTCATCGTCACCATGCAAAGGAACTGTTACTCAAAACTCAGGATAGTTTTAACGGAGCCAACATTGAAAGTAAATATTATGTCCTTGGAGATTGGATTACACTAAACACATACGCAAAATGGGATGGAAAACGTTTAACATTGAACACTTATTCGCATCAATGAATAAAGTCGCATTAGCCATCGCCCTTACCCTGTCAGTAATGGCCTCTGCACAAGATTACAAAGGACAGTACGGCATTGGTCTCGCCCTTGGTGAACCCAGTGGTTTCAGCATCAAAAAGTTCAACAATAACAGCGAAGCTTTTCAATATACTTTGGGCTACAGCATCATTGAGGGTCGCGAAGGCATCAACATTGGAGCGGATTTCTTGCTGCACAATTATGATTTTATTACCGCTGAAAAAGGGAAGATTCCCTTTTACTATGGGGCTGGTATTCATCTAAAGAGCTACAATAACGCTGGAAACCAAATCTATGCAAGAGTGCCGCTCGGCCTAGCTTATGAAGTAAAAGACTTACCTCTGGATGTTTTCTTCGAGTTTGCACCTGGTATTGCTGTAATACCAGAGCCTTCGTTAGTCACAAATTTTGCCATCGGGGGCCGATTCTATTTTGATCCCAACAAAGCCCGACGCGCCTTAGAGGGGCGCATTTAAGGCCGGAAGATTGGATATAAAAAACCCCGGGCGCTGCGCGCCCGGGGTTTTTTGTGGCCTGTGCCAAAAATTATTTCGCAGCCGCGAAGTTCTTCGCTACCGCTTCCCAATTCACTACGTTCCAAAACGCCGAGATGTAATCTGGACGACGGTTTTGGTAGTTCAAGTAGTACGCGTGCTCCCACACGTCCAATCCCATAATAGGGTATCCGCCACAGCCTACGCCTGGCATCAGTGGGTTGTCTTGATTCGCAGAAGAGCAGATCTCTAGGGTGCCGTTGTTCACACACAACCACGCCCAACCTGATCCGAAACGGGTGGCTGCAGCCTTGGCAAATTGCTCTTTCATCGCATCCAATGATCCAAAAGAAGCATCGATTTCTGCGGCCAATTCTCCTGTCGGTGCGCCACCGCCATTAGTACCCATCACTTCCCAGAACATGCAGTGGTTGAAATATCCCCCGCCGTTGTTGCGCACTGCAGGTACATCAGAATGCTCCGCGCAAATCGCTTCAATGCTCTTGCCTTCCATCTCCGTACCGGCGATGGCTGCGTTCAAATTGTTGGTATATCCTTGGTGGTGCTTAGAGTGGTGAATCTCCATGGTGCGCGCGTCGATGTGCGGCTCCAATGCATCGTATGCATAGCTCAATTGTGGTAATTCAAAAGCCATAAGTATTGAGGTTTTGTTGATATTGTGGTATAAAGGTAAGGCAAAATTGGCCCAAAGGTTTTAACTTCCCTTTATTCCCGTATTACCGAAATCTATGAGCACTCCAACGACTTCCAACCCTTTAGCCGCCGGCTCGGACTTCATTGTCCTCAACGCCTCCGCGGGTTCGGGCAAGACCTATTCTTTGGTGCAACACATCTTGCTCAACGCCCTTCGCCCGGCACAACTTCCTGAGGCCTACCAAAAAATCTTGGCCATCACCTTCACCAACAATGCGGCGGACGAAATGAAGGCGAGGTTATTGAACCAATTACTTGAGTTCACCGCCCTGGAAAAACCTTCAGAAAGCGACTTTTTCAAGCCCATTTGGGAAGAGCTGAAGATCAGCCCCGCCGAATTGCAACAGCGCGCCAAAGCAGCGGCGAACCACATGTTGCACAACTACAGCACGCTGCAGGTAGGGACCATTGATCAGTTTACCCATCGCCTGGTGCGCACCTTCACGCGCGACCTACATCTCACGGATAATTTTGACATCCGGTTGGATTTGGAGGCGATGGTGGCCGAAGCCCTTGACCTACTCTACAGCACCCTAGGCGACCAACCTGAGTTGCGCGATTCCTTGGTCGATTTGATCCAGGAGCGCATGAATAGGGACAAGAGCCACAACCCGGACCGCACCCTTAGAAAGGAGGGACTGAAGAGCTTTGACGAAACCACCTTACAAGAGGTGAAAAACCTGCCCACACCTGAGCGCATGCTCGAGATCTCTAAGAGTTTGGACGCGGAGATAGGGCGCATTGTCGAGGAAGGAAGGAATTGGTCCCAAAAATGTGTCGAATTCCTACGGAGTAACGGCCTTGACCTCACGGATTTCACCTACAAAGACCAAATTCATAAGCACTTTCTTACCTTCTGGCACAACCTGCGTCGCAACGACCTTGAAGCCGGCTCACAGGCCCTTACCTCGAGGTTGAAAAAAGGCCCCGTCGATGAGTGGGCCGCCTTACGCGATACCATGGGAGAATGGCAGGCGAAGCACCAGCGCAAGTTGCTGATGTTGAAACAGGCGACGGCGAAGCTACAGCAATTGGCCGCCACACGTGCCCTGCTCGACCAGCTATCAGCCTTACAAGAAGCACAAAACACCATGCCGCTGGGCGCCTTCAACAAGCTCATTTCCGACGAGCTCCAAAAGGAACCTACGGCTTTTATCTATGCCAGATTAGGCGAGCGGTTCTGGCATTTCTACATCGACGAATTCCAGGATACCTCCAACATGCAGTTCAACAACCTGCATCCGTTGATCGAGCACACCCTGACCAAGGACGAGCGCAAAAACAGCGCGCTCATTGTGGGGGACGCCAAACAAAGTATTTACCGCTGGCGCGGCGGTCGCGCCGAGCAGTTCATGTCGCTCGTGGACGGCAGCAACCCGCTCAATAGATTCAACACCGATCCCGCCGCGCCCGAAATGTACAGCCGGGAAACGGTGCAGCTCGACCGCAACTTTAGGACCTATCCCACCATCGTGGAATTCAACAACGCCTTCTTCCCTAAACTGGCGAACTCACTAACCCAGGAGGCACACCAGCGTGTATATGCCGAAGACCAAGTAGGCCAAAAGCCGCAGGTCGGAGACCCTGGAGAAGGAGAGGTGCGCGTAAATTTCCTGCACTTGCCGGAAGGCGAAAAGCACAGCGCGGCTAAGCACGCTGAAAATGTCTTTGAACACACGTTGACCCGAATCAAAGAGCTGCGGGATCGCGGGCATGCCCTCAGCGATATCGCCCTTCTTGTTCGCAGCAATAAGAATGCGAAGTTGTTGGCCAATTTCCTTGTACAACACAACATTCCCGTGCTCTCCGCAGATAGTCTTGTGGTAGGTGCATCATTCGAAAGCAAAATCCTGCTCGCGGCGGCTAAATTGCACCTGAACGCCGGGGATAGGGAATCTCTTTTTGAGTTGGCCTTCGCCCTAACGAAATTGGGCAAAGGACCCGCTGAACTCGAAGCCTTCACCTTCCAGAAGAATTGTGTCGATGGTGGGCTCGCCTATTTGCAAGGGGTGTTCCCTGGGGCCAAGAAAATTAAGTTTGCACAACAGAGCCTGTATCAATTTGGTACCCAAATTTTCCAAACCTTCGGGCTCCTGAGCAGCTCCAATGCCATGGTCGACGCCTCGCTCGATCTGTTGTTCAGGTTCCAAAGTATGGGGGGTGCCCTATCGGATTTGCCGGGTTGGTGGGACGTCGAAAGCAAGAAGCGCAACGTGAGCGCCGGAGAGGATTTGGCCGCCGTACAGATCATGACCATACACAAGAGCAAGGGGCTCGAGTTTGAACACGTGATCGTGCCCTTTGGCATTGATGATAAGAATAGAGATGCGGAATATTGGGTGCCGTTCGACTTGCACGACGAGCTGCAACGCATTCCCATCACCAAATCTGAAAAAACCGAAAAGCTCTTCCCCGAGGAGCAGCTCAGCGCGATTAAGAACGAGGAAACCTTCGATTGGATCAACCTCATCTATGTGACCCTCACCCGACCGGTTCGCGGGCTCCACATCTTCGCCGATGGCGAGAAGCCCGATGCTTTTGCAAAAGCGTTGAGGGAGCATTTCGAATTGGGCGAGGGACAACACACTATCTCTGTAGGAACGCCGGTGCCGCCGGTACAAGAGGAGGCGACCAAAAAGACCGCTGTTCCAAAGTTCAACAGCGATGGTGTTCAGGCGCGAATGAGCAACCTCCTGTTGGCCGATACCGCCCCGGAACATTGGTTCGAGGACAAGGCAGATCCGCGGCAATGGGGGTCCGCATTGCACCGTGTGCTGCAGTATTCTAAGGCGCAGCAGGATCAGGCGCTGGAGCGATTGTATCGGAGCGGTAAGTTCTCAGAGGCCCTTCATGCGGAGGCAGAAGCGATGTTGCGAAGTATGGAGGATAGAAAAGAATTGGGCCCAATTCAACAAAGCTCCACCATCGTTTATGTCGAACGAACCGTTGCCAATAAAGCCAAAGTTCTTCGTCCAGACCTCATCATGTCCACCGAATCAGAGGTGCGCATTGTCGACTATAAGACCGGGCAGGAAAAACCAGCGCACCAGAAACAAGTGGAGGAATATGCCGAAGCGCTTGGCAACGTTTTTGAACAAATAGAGAAATCTGTGATTTATATTTAATATGAAAGCTTCAAGATTTGCATATTTATTATGGGGAATGATCATCCTTACTTCCATGGGCCTCACCAACTGTCGTTATGATAACTATAATGATTCATATGGCAACGTCAATGCTTGCGACACCTCAGCCGTAACGTTTAGCCAAGACATCAAAATGATCATCGGTCAAAACTGTGAAGGCTGTCATAACGGAGCATCTACCAGCGGAGGCCTTAATCTGGCCGGCTACCAGAATATCTCAGCTTCTGCCTTGTCCGGAGGCATCATGGACCGTGTAACACGCAGCGCTGGGGACCCGCTCCTCATGCCGCCAGGACAGGCCCTCTCAGATTGTGATCAAAGTAAATTACGCACCTGGATGAATGAAGGCGCACCTAATAATTAATGCCATGAAAAAAGTTCTTTTACTTGCCTTTTTTGCCCTTGCACAGCAGGGTATTGCACAACAATATTTGACCCGTGAAGCCACCTTGAGCTTTGATGCCGGTTCACCTCTTGAAGATATCTACGCGGTTTCGGAAAGCGCTTCGGCGGTATACGATGCTGCCAGCGGAACACTCGGGGTACAGGTATTGATGACCTCATTCCAATTCAAGCGCGCCCTCATGCAAGAACACTTTAACGAGAATTACGTAGAAAGCGAAAAGTTCCCTAAAGCCCAGTTTACTGGTGCCTACGAAGGCGGACAAGCCATAGGTCAGCTCACCATCCACGGACAAACCAAGGACATCGCTGTGCCCTGTGAACTTCTTGAAGCCGACGGCGGGCTCCTGTTGCAGGCAGAATTCCCAGTGACCATTGAAGATTTCGGGGTAAGCATTCCCGGTGCGGTATCGGATAAAATAGCCGATAACGCCAAGGTCACCGTACGTGCCACTTTAAAAAAGCGCTAGTATGAAGTGGGGCTCCATTCTTTTAGGAACACTGCTCAGCGTTACTGTTTTAGGACAAGAAGATGATTTGTTTGCGCTCATGGACATTCCCGAGACAACGCAAATTACCTATGCCACCTTTAAAGGCACCAAAATCATCAATGCCCAATCGAATGAGACACCTGGAGAAGGTGTGCTACAATACGTCATTTCACATCGTTTTGGCAGTTTCTCCAACGATTACTTCTACAATTTCCTTGGACTAGACATTGCTCAAATTCGCATGCAACTTGATTACGGGATTACCGATCGGCTCAATGTAGGTATTGGTCGGTCCTCTTACCTCAAGGCGGCCGATGGCTTTGCGAAGTATCGATTATTGCGTCAAAAAAGCGGGGCAGAATCCTTCCCTTTTAGCCTAACCTTATACTCTAGCGTATTTTACCGCGGTGCTCGATATACAGACGGGGTTGACCACTATTTAAGTGATCGCCTCTCCTACCATAACCAAGCTATTTTCGCCCGTAAGTTTGGCGATAAGCTCAGTCTACTGGCAGCTCCTAGCGCTGTTCACTGGAATTTGGTTCCGGGTTCTTCAGACCCCAATACCACTTTTCATCTTCAAATGGGCGGTCGCTACAAACTCACCAACAGGTTAGCACTCACTGGAGAGATATGCCCGGGCTCTAATCAGGAATATAGTGACGGATCAAGATTTTATACACCCTTCGCTGTAGGCGTCGATTTAGAAACTGGTGGACATGTATTTCAGTTCCACCTCAGCAATACAAATGCGATGAGTGATCCTTTATGGATGGCTCAAAATCCCTATAACCCTTGGGATGGATCTCTATTTTTAGGGTTTAATATTTCGCGAGTATTTACAGTAAGAGACTGAATTTAAGGCATAAAAAAAGCCCCGTCCGAAAACAGGGCTTTACCAAACCAATAAACCTAAGCTACTCTTAAGTTATTCAAATATAGTCATTGTAATTGGCACATTATCTTAAAGAAGCTTTAAAATTACAATGCGCGTAATATTTGTCTCAAACGAGATAGCTGAACAATGTATGACTCTTCGGTCTTTCTGGGAATTTGTTAAGTCCTCTTGAAATAGCCAAAAAACTATATAAGTGTACTTTTTACACTAAAGCTGGTCCAGAAGGTAGAACAGGGCTGCAATACTGGCCGATCCCATCTCCAAACTACGGGGGTGTATGGCATCAATTCTGTCTCGCGCGCTGTGGTGAAAATCAAAATAACGCTGGCTGTCCGGACGGAATCCTACGAAGAAATCATCATGGCCGCGCAACGGAGATAAATCGGCCCCTCCGCCCCCTTTGGCAAATTCATGCAACCCGTAAGGCGCGAAATACGGCTTCAAGGCCTGAACCTGAGCAACGCGATCATCATCTGCGCCCACCCCAAAACCGCGAGGCACACCGGCTCCACCGTCACTTTCCAACGCCACCCAATGGTGCACGTTATTCATTCGGGCCCAATTCGCATATTCCTTCGCGCCGTCCAAACCGAACTCTTCGTTCGCCCACAACACCACGCGAATGGTTCTGTGATGCTCATACCCGACCTGCTTCAATAGGTTCGGCACTTGCATCGCATGCGCACATCCCGCGCCATCGTCCTGCGCCCCTTGGCCTAAATCCCAAGAGTCAATGTGACCGCCCACCAACATAATTT
>JAKMGS010000037.1 GCA_022424815.1 Schleiferiaceae bacterium
ATGTACGGGTGGATCCTTCACCATCGTGGTTTCAGACGACGGTAGCTACCCTAGCGAGATCGGATTGAACGTCATCTCGGGCGGTGCAACTATCGATTCGTATTCGGCAACTTCTGCTACCACTGTAGGAACACAAATGGCAAGCTTCAGCTCAAACTGTAATGCCCTTTGTCCTACCCCGTCAAACTTGACGTACAATTCGGGTAAAAACGATGCTTCCTTCACCTTCGACAAGAACGGTGGAACGGGAACGTACGTGTACCAATGGGGACCTACAGGCTTCCTACAAGCAACCGGTACCGGGTTCACGCCGGGTATTGACTCGACTACTTCGAACAACTTCACCATCACAGGCTTGGCCTCGAGCTCTTGCTACGACGTGATCGTCATCCAAAACTGTGGAGCAAACGGAACTTCTGATACTCTAGGCCCAGTAGCTTTCTGTACAGGAATGTGTGATACCACAGACCTTTGTGATTTCACCATGAGTATGTACGATACTTGGGGTGATGGATGGAACGGTGCAACCGTCGATCTATACTTCAACGGTGCCTACGGCCAGACCTTTGGTTCAAACTTCACCTCAGGAGATAGCTTGATCATCGACTTCCAAATCTGTGCAGGTACAGAAATTGCCGTGGTCAATGGCGCACAAGGCTCTTACCCATCAGAGGTATACTACACCTTGAGCGGATCGAACGGTCAAAGCGTAAGTGTTTCTTCAGGAAACTTCAACGCCGGCCCAGTGGATACCCTAACGGCTAACTGTGTGACGCCATCGTGTGCCACGCCAAGCAACTTGGGTGTAGCCAACATGGGTAGCACCTTCGCGGACATCTTATGGACGGGGGGTAATGGTACGTTCATCTACCACTACAAGGCTTCAGGTTCTACCAATACCATGATGGGCACCTCGACTTCGGCGATGGCTTCCATGACCGGTTTGGCACCTGTGACGACTTACTTCTTTGATGTCGCTGAGGTTTGTGCCCCAGGCGATACCTCATTGAAAATGTACTACAGCTTCACTACCGACAGCTGTTCGGCCATCAACGTGGGCAACCCGAACTACAGCATTGATAGCATCGGTACCAGCTTTGCGGACATCACCTTTACTTGGGGTGGTGCTTCGGGCTACACCAGCTACTTCATCAACTTCGGTGACGGTTCTAATGCTACTGGTACAGGCAGCACACACAGCCACTCGTACACGGCCAATGGTCAGTACACGGCAGTGTTGAAGCTATATGGCGATTGTGATACTACTTCACAGCAGATCTTCGTGAACATCCAAGGCATCGGTTTGGAAGAGCAAGCGGCTCAATCCATCCTTATGTACCCTAACCCAACGACCGGCTTGATCCACATCAGCGGAACCGCCGAACAAGGGGAAGAAGTGCAGATGCGCGTGATGAATTACGTGGGTCAGGAGTTGTTCAACACGACCATCACCACCACCAATGGTACCTTCGAAAAAGACTTCGACCTCAGTGGATTTAGTAGCGGAACCTACCTGGTAGAAATCCGCACGGCCACCGGTATGGTTCAACGTCCATTCGTGGTAAGGCATTAATCCTCCTTGGCCAAGGCGAGCAAGTACAGCTGCATCTTTGGATCGCGCTGCTTGAGCAACTCACCCGCCGCCAATAAAGTCGAGCCCGTCGTTAGGGTGTCGTCAATCAATACTACCAGCGCGCCCTCCGGGGCGCGCTGGTGGTTTAGGGCAAATGCGCCGGCCGCATTGCTCCACCGTGTGAATTGGGAAAAATGGACCTGGCTCTTGCGGTGCTCGCGTTTGACCAATAGCTCCATGACCTGGGCACTGCGGCCGGCGGCCTGAAGTCCGAGCGCGCATCCGCGCGCGAGGAACAGGCTCTGGTTGTATCCCCGGCGGCGGAGCCGCCGGGGGTGGATAGAAATGGGGCAGAGGATAAGATGTGGCGCGGAAGTTCGTTGTAATAGGTGTGGAGCGAGGATGTGGCGACCTAGGCATTGGGCGAGGGGATAATTACCCCCATATTTAAGTGCATAACACAGGATTTGTACTTCACCAACGAAGGATAGAGCTGCTGAAAAATTAGATCCAATAGTCGCCCCTAAGGGTTGGAGCTGGCGGTTCATTAAATATGTGGTTCGTGGAAGGCGATCCAAACAGATTTGGCACACGCTTTGCTCATGTGTTTGCATTATAGCGCCACATAAATGGCATTGACTAGGAAATACTAGACTTGTTAAAAACCTTAATTGTGTTGGAAGCATTGGCAGTAGGGTATTTTTTAGTTTCGTTACTAATAAATTAAGTCTGAAAATTTGATGGAGAGCGAGAGTGGAAATAAAAAATTAGGCTGGGTCGTAGCATTCCTTGCTGTGGCAGTTCTAGTATTAGGTGGATTACTGTATTTGAGAAGTGAGGAGAAAAATGCATTAGAATTAGAAAAGCAATCCCTTACAATTGAATTATCCGAAATGAAAGCGGATTTGCTTTCTCAAATGGGTGCCAATGATAGCTTGAATAGCTTTATTCAATTCGAAACTCAACGATTGGGCGCCATGATTGATAGCATTAATACGATCAATGTTCAAAACAAGAGACAGTTATCAAGTTATCGGAGCAGATTGGCGGGTATGAAAAAGCAAAATGATGCCTTAGTTGCTGAATTAGATAGTACAAATGCTGCTTATGCTGCATTGAAACTGCGCGAACAAATGATCGCTGATAGTTTGAACAATGCTATGGATGCGAACGCTGCACTCCAGGGTCAAAATACAGGTTTGCGCCAAACGGTTGAAAAAGGTCAGCAGTTAGTTATTGCTTCATCAACAATCCAAGCGGTTAGAATCGCGAATAACGGCAAAGAGCGCAAAACGCGACGAGCGAAGCGCACGGATCAATTGAATGCTTGTTTTACCATCGCTAAAAATAGAATTGCTGCGAAGGGTGAAACTGTGCTATATGCCAGGTGGATTAGCCCTAGTGGGAAACCTGTAGACGGTCCCGAAGCAAATTTGGCCATTGTTGGTGGTGAAATGACAAATTTCAACGGATTAGGTACATTAACCTTTACCGGTGATGCTAAGGAGATTTGTATTTCTTTGGGTAGAGCCGTTGATGCTCCAGTAGAACTAGAATCAGGAGTATATACTATTGCGCTAATGACTGATAGCTATTTGGTAGGTACGGCATCAGTTGAATTGAAATAAACAAATTAAAAATACGAGCTATGAAGCGTTTGATATTTCTTGTTTTTATGGGTTTCATGACTGCTTCTTGTGTAAGTACCAAGGTTCATCGTACCCTTCAAGAAAAATATGACATTCTCACTAATGAAGCAGATCAACTCCGACAATTAAGCGAAACAAGGGCCGCTGAGACTACGGAGCTTCAAAGAGAATTTGATGAGATTAGTCGAACGGTAAATATCCTGGTAGAGGATACTACTGCATCGTATGACCGCATGCGCACCTTGCAAACGAAGTACGACCGCCTTTCGAAGCAGTACGACTACTTGCTCGACAACAACAGCACTCTCATCGCTGCAAGCGCCCGTGAAAATAAGGCGCTAATGGATGAAATTGCGGCCATGCAAAATCGTCTACAGTCGAAGGAGGATAGCCTAAATACAGAGCGTCGAATGCTCGAGAAAGGAAGGGCGCGCATGCAAGAATTAGAACGTATCATTGGTCGTCAAGACAGTACAGTGAACTATGTTCGACAAAAAGTAGCCGATGCTTTATTAGGGTTTACTGGTAAAGGATTGACGGTAAATATGCGTGATGGTAAGGTGTATGTGAGCTTAGAAAATAGTTTATTGTTTGCTCCGGGATCTTGGGATGTGGCGCCAAATGGAAAAATCGCTCTAGAAAATTTAGCAGGGGTTCTAGCGGAAAATCAAGATATAAGTATCCTTGTTGAAGGACATACGGATAATGATCCGTACCGAGGCGCGAATCAAGTACGGGATAACTGGGACCTTAGTGTAATGCGTGCCACAAATGTGGTCAAGATTCTTACGACTAACACTTCTCTAGATCCTAAGCGAATTACAGCTGCGGGTAGAGGAGAATATGTGCCATTAGTAGATAACGATAGTGCAGCCAACAAGGCAGTAAATCGTCGTACTGAAATAATTCTAACTCCTGATTTAAGCGAGTTAGCCAACCTATTGGAAGGCGAGGAGTAATCAAAACTAGAATTGGGCTTGAACCAATTCCTCTATACGTTTCAATCCCACTATGGCAATGTCGTAGTGGGATTTTTCTATTTGGTGGTGTCCGCTGATGTAGATTTTATCGAAGCCCAGTTTCTCTGCTTCCTTGATCCTCTGCTCTACACGTGTGATCGGACGTACCTCACCGGTCAACCCTACCTCGGCAGCAAAGCACACTTTACCAGATATAGGTTCATCTGCATTTGAGCTCAATATGGCCGCCACCACAGCCAAATCCAATCCTGGATCATCGACCTTCAGCCCGCCCGTTACGTTCAAGAACACGTCTTTTTGGCCCAACCTAAACCCACACCTTTTCTCCAGCACCGCCAACAGCATGTTCAGCCTTCGCGTATCGAAGCCGGTGGTAGAGCGTTGAGGCGTCCCATATACGGCCGTGGATACCAAGGCTTGCATCTCAATCAACATAGGGCGCACCCCTTCCACCATTACGGCTACAGCGTTCCCGCTCAGTCCGTCGTGCTGCTTGGTGACTAGTAAATCGCTAGGGTTTTCAACGCCATACAATCCGCCTTGCTCCATCGTATAAAGCCCGATCTCATGAGTGGATCCAAACCTATTTTTATGTGCTCTGAGAATGCGGTACAACAAATTTGGGTCACCTTCAAATTGTAAGACCACATCTACCATGTGTTCCAAAATCTTAGGACCGGCAATACTGCCTTCTTTATTGATATGGCCAATGAGTAATACCGGCGTTCCCGTTTCTTTCGCGTACCTAATAAAGCTTGCGGCGCTCTCGCGGATTTGGGCCACCGAACCCGGCGTACTCTCTACGTGCGGAACATGCAAGGTTTGGATGGAATCCACGATGACCAAATGCGGCCTAACGTTCTTTAAATGATTGAATATCGCTTCGGTCTTGGTTTCGCTGAGCAAATACAATTCACTCGCAGCCTTACCGATACGTTCCCCTCGTAATTTGATCTGCGAAGGGCTCTCTTCCCCGGAGATGTATGCCACTGTTCCTGTAAAACTCAGGGCAAGCTGCAGCAACAAGGTGCTTTTCCCTATGCCTGGCTCACCGCCCAAAAGGGTCACAGAACCCGGTACTATTCCCCCGCCTAAAACACGAGCAAACTCATAGTCTGGTACTGGAAAACGCTGCACAGAGGTGTGCTCCACATCTTCAATTCGGATAGGTTTTGCCGCGGCACTGTCGCCACTCCAAGCCCTAGGATCTGGCTTGCTTTTCACAGCAATTTCCTCAACGAGCGTATTCCATTCCTTACACCCTTGACATTGTCCCATCCACTTGCTGTGCTGGGTGCCACATTGAGTACAAACAAATACGCTTTTCTGTTTCGCCATGAGGAAGGATTATTTTCTTCCTGCAAAATAGAGAAAAACAAAACCTAAGGCACCCGTAACGATGAACATTAAGCTTTGAGAACTATGAATTAGTGTGGCGAAGGATGTGCTTATAATTGGTGATAAACCTAAAACCATCAATGCCTTGGATACTAAATAATGGTAGGCGCCAATACCGCCAGGAACAGGAACAAATACTCCTAATCCTGCAGCTACACTAACAAAAAAGGCTTGCTCCGTCCCAATACCGTCTAATCCTTCTACAATAGTAAAGCCGACTGCCATGGTAGATACATAGCAGCCCCAAATACCTATAGAGTACATCCAAAAAAGCATCTTATTTTCAACTGCTTTTAAGCTGCGTAGTCCTTCAACCATACCTGTTACGAACCCTTTTATTCTCTTAGCTAAGCTCCATTGAGACCATGTTTGTCGCGTGAAATACAGCAGGGACAAACCCATCACAGAAACAACAAGGGTTAAGCTTACAGTAAAGGTTGAAAGTTCAGGTAATTGAGCTCCGCTCTGAACAAGGAAATCAATCAATTCCTCATATGAAATGAAAACGGTGCTTAAGAGTATGATCAAAAAAAAGCAAGCATCAACAATACGCTCCAGCACTACTGTTCCCAGCAGCTTGTCAATAGGTACTTTATCCGAACGGTTTAGAGCTGTACATCGAGCCACTTCCCCAACACGAGGCGTAATAAGATTTACCAGATAACTCAGCGCCACAGAAGAAATTGCTCGAGTCCAGTGGACTTCATGTCCGAGGCTGCTGAGCATTTGTACCCAACGCAATCCACGGAAAATAATGGCCAAAAACCCGATAGAAATTATCCCGACCAACCCCGGTACAGAAACCGCACGAAGGTTATTCCAAAGGTCAACAGGATCAATATTCTTGAAGGTTAAGTACAGCAGTGCAATGCCTATTCCCAAAAACAGGACATACTGTGCTACTTTCTTCACCCACGCCGGCATCAGCTAAGGGAATTTGTCGATTCGTTCGGGAAGATAATGGTGGGCTTGAAGCTCTTGGCCTCTTCCACACCCATACTCGCATAGGCGATGATAATGATGATATCACCCTTCTGTACACGTCGCGCTGCAGGACCGTTTAAGGTCACTTCGCCGCTACCGCTTACTCCGGTGATGGTGTAGGTATCAAAACGCTCGCCATTATTCACGTTCACGATGTACACGCGCTCGCCTTGCACTAATCCAGCGGCGTCCATCAAGTCCTCGTCCAAGGTGATGGATCCGATATAATCTAGTTCCGCGCCGGTCACGCTGACGCGGTGAATTTTACTTTTGACTACCTCAATTTGCATGCGGCAAAAGTAGGTTAAAAAAGAGGAAGGTTTTCGATGAGCCGGACATTTCCGCACTGCACCGCAGCAAAGAGTCTTGTTGGGGTTTTTGGGTCCAATTCTCCCATCGGCTGCAACTCTTTTTCATCACAACATTCAATATACTCTACGGTCAACGATGGTACCGCGTTCAGCGCCTCTACACAATGGCTTTTCAACTCCTCCACACCTTCAAAACGCTCAGCCTCCGCACATACCTTAGATAGCACTGCATAAATGGTCGCGGCCTCTTGGCGCTCTACCTCACTCAACCTAAGATTGCGACTGCTCATGGCCAAACCATGTGGCTCGCGTACGATGGGCCCCGGCACAATCTCCACGGGCCAATTTTCTTCTGCCACCACGTGGCGAACAATGCACAACTGCTGGTAATCTTTCTCTCCGAAAATGGCGAAATCTGGCTGGATCAGTTCGAAAAACTTGGTCACCACTGTGGCCATGCCCTCGAAGTGCCCCGGCCTCCCGGCACCTTCCATGTTGAGGTCCAAGCACCCAAAAGAGAACGCTCTAGACTTCAATCCTTCGGGATAAAGCATCTCGGCCGTTGGAAGGAACACGGCATCACAACCCATGGCCTCCAACATCTCCAAATCCTTCTCGAGGGTATTGGGGTACTTGGCTAAATCTTCAGGATTGTTGAATTGAGTGGGGTTCACATAAATGCTCACCAAAGTTTTGGCGCCGCGGTCCAAGCTTAATTGGACCAAACTTAAATGCCCCTCGTGCAAAGCGCCCATCGTAGGCACGAAACCCAAAGTCTCTCCGTGTAAACGGCCTCTCCAAAGGTCCAATTCTGCTAAGGATGAAATGCGCTGCATAAAGTGTTAAAAAGGGCTCAAAACTAGGCTATTCTTTGATATAAAGGGGTAAAATGGGTATCTTTGCATTCTTATTTCTAACTAACGTCCCTTTTATGGATAGCAAGAGAGTTCTGTTCGTCTCGCAAGAAATTCACCCGTACTTACCCGAGAACACCATTTCAAGCACTACGCTTGCCTTGGCGAAAAAGACCAACGATAGCGGTCATCAGGTACGCGTTTTCATGCCTCGTTTCGGGGTCATCAACGAGCGTCGTCACCAGTTGCACGAGGTGATTCGATTGAGCGGAATGAACGTGGTGATCAACGACATGGATATGCCTTTGATCATTAAGGTTGCTTCTGTACCAGGAGCGCGCATGCAGGTGTACTTTATCGATAACGAAGAATACTTCAAGCGCAAAGCAACCTATGCAGATGCGGACGGCAAACAGTTTGAAGATAATGACGAGCGCACCTTGTTCTTTTCAAAAGGAGCTATAGATACCGTAGAAAAACTAGGATGGAAGCCGGACGTGATTCACGTGCACGGATGGATGTCCTCTCTCGTGCCGATGTACTTGCGTTTGTTCCAAAGTGAAAACCCTATTTTCAAGGATGCGAAAATCGTATTCTCAGCCTACGACAATGGTTTCGAAGGCTCATTAGGACCGAACCTACACGCTGGTTTGTTGTTCGATGAGATCGCGCCAGAATTGGTCGAAGGATTGGAAGCACCGACTTGCGAGGACCTTCAATTGCTCGCAGCTAAATACTCGGATGTGGTAATACTCGGCGAAGGCAACACAGATCACGTGGCGGAATACTGTAAAGCAAACGGTATCGAATGTATCGATGGTAAAGGATTTGCTGAAACACCGGAAGAAGCAATCAAGATTTATGAATCTCTTTTGGTCGAATCTGACGTTGAATAAGCAAGCCTTTCGCGCACTCGCTTTCGTAGCACTCGCGCTCTCTGTTTTCAGTTGTGAGAAAAGTAACGGAACCATCGGTTCTGGAAATTTCGTAGATGACCGCCCGGAATTGGGCACCAAGCTTTCATTCCCTGTAGTGAGCTATACCACGGCTTGGGATAGCATCGTTACCTCGAGTCCGGTCCGTGCCACGCTCGGGAACATGAACGACCCACTCTTTGGTTCGGTTCACTCTTCTTTCGCTACGCGCATTATGCTGGGCAAGGTCAACCCTGATTTCGGGGACAGCACCGTTTGTGATTCTGTGAAAGTGCGTCTGGCCTACAGCGCAACCTATGGCGTAGTCGGTGGTCAAATCCATCTTCAGATGGCCCCACTGAAAAACGCGTTGATTGATACCATCAAGTACTACAGCAATCAGCTGCCAGAAACAGAGGCACCTATTGCAGATACCGTATTGACCCTCGATCCAGATGCCATCGTTTTCAATGGTGTAGATTCTTTAATCAATACCTTGACCTTTGATGCAGACCCTGCCTATTTCCAGTCTGTTATTTTTGATGCGGCCATGGCCGGTGAAGCGCATTTTGCGGATAACAATGATTTCGTAGAAATGGTCCCAGGTTTGCACCTCAGAGATGTGGGCACGGGCAACTCCGCCACAGGATATTTCGACCTTAGTGCAGGCGGTAGCATTATTCAGCTCTACTACCACACTGGTTCTCAGGATACCGTTCCTAAGGTTTTCAACTTGACTTTCGGACAGAACTTTGGCGATCCGGCACGCTCGTACAATCAATACGTTCACGACTTTTCAGGAGCAGCATTTGATGTGGCCAATTATGATAGCATCAACGGCGAATACCAAACCTACGTTCAGGGCGGTCAAGGAGCGAGAACGGTCCTTGAGGTCCAAGGTTTAGATACCCTCATCGACAAAGGATATAGCATCAACCGCGCGGAGATGATCGTACATGTGGTTCAAGGCACAGCCTCCCCATATACCCTTCCAGGAACGCTATTGCTTTTGGAAGATTATGATTCTAGTCAAGCCTTGATCAAGGATTATTCTTCTTCACTGAACCCAGCGGGGGGCGCTGCCAACCGTGCGGACATTCGCGAATACCGCTACCGTTTCTATTGTACCCGCATGGTACACGATATGGTCAATGAACAAGGTCGTGTCGTTCCAATGATCCTCGCCACTTCCGGTGCGAACTCCAATGTTCACCGCGTCGTCCTTGGTGGAGGTATGCATGCTACGATTCCTGTAGAATTTAATGTGTACTACACGAAAAGTGATTGATAGGTTGGGTAACTTTGACCTACCAATAAACCTTTAAACTGCGAGTATTTATGTGTGGAATTGTCGGATATCTCGGAGATCGTCAAGCCTTCCCCATCCTAGTTAATGGTCTAAAGCGTCTAGAATACCGCGGCTATGATAGTAGCGGTGTGGCCCTCGCCCAAAACGGCGACATTGCCTTGTATAAAAAGCAAGGAATGGTCAGCGCTATGGAGGAACACGCTTTGGCAAACAACACCACCGGCTCCACAGGCATTGCCCACACGCGTTGGGCCACTCACGGCCAGCCGTCGGACGAGAATGCACACCCACACGTGAGCAACTCAGGAAACCTCGTTTTAGTCCACAACGGGATTATCGAGAACTACCAAGCTCTTAAAGACCTTCTCATCTCCAAAGGGTTTGAATTCCACAGCCAAACAGATACAGAAGTATTGGTAAACTTCATCCAATACGTCCAGGACCAAGAAGGCTGTAAACTTCGCAAGGCGGTACGCTTGGCCCTTACGCAAGTCATTGGTGCCTACGCCATCTTGATTTACGATAAGAATAAACCGGAACATATCGTTGTGGCTAAGCTCGGTTCGCCGCTCGTGATTGGTTTAGGCAAAGGAGAAAAATTCATAGGATCCGATGCAACTCCATTCTTGGAATACACTAAGGAAGCGATCTACCTGGAAGACGGTGAAATGACAGTACTTCACGCTGATAAAGAATTAGATATCCGTCGCATCGAGAACGATGAAACTGTAAACCCAACGGTCCACAAACTTCAGATGGACCTTGAAAGCATCGAGAAAGGCGGGTATGACTACTTCATGATGAAGGAAATCTACGAGCAGCCTCGCGCCATCTATGATACGTTCCGTGGCCGATTACTTCCAGAACAAGGCATGATTAAAATGTCAGGAATGGAAGAATATGCAGATAAATTCCGCAATGCCGACCGCATCATCATGACCGCTTGTGGAACCTCTTGGCACAGCGCTTTGGTTGCAGAATACCTGTTCGAAGAATTTGCTCGTATTCCTGTTGAAGTAGAATACGGCTCAGAGTTCCGCTACCGCAACCCGGTCATTCGCAAAAACGACATTGTCATTGCCATCTCTCAAAGTGGTGAAACGGCCGATACCCTTGCCGCCATTAAAATGGCCAAAGCGGCCGGCGCTATGGTCTTTGGAATCTGTAATGTAGCTGGGTCTTCTATCGCCCGTGAAACTCATGCCGGAGCCTACACCCACGCCGGACCGGAAATAGGAGTGGCCTCTACTAAGGCATTTACCTCTCAAGTCACCATCCTTACTATGATGGCTCTTGAACTGGGTAAAATGCGTGGTGAATTCTCTACCTCCGAGTACCGCGCCCTGTTGAACGAGCTCAACAACATTCCGAAAAAGATTGAGAAGGTGCTCGAGAGCAAGGAATTGATCGAAAAGATTTCAGGATTGTACAAGGACGCTTCCAATTTCCTTTACTTAGGCCGAGGTGTCAACTTCCCCATCGCCTTAGAAGGTGCATTGAAGCTTAAAGAAATCTCCTACATCCATGCCGAAGGTTATCCTGCAGCGGAAATGAAGCACGGTCCTATTGCCTTGATCGACGAAAACATGCCGGTAGTGGTAGTGGCACCAAATAACGGTCATTACGAAAAGCTGGTGAGCAACGTTCAAGAGGTCAAAGCCCGCGAAGGAAAGGTCATTGCCGTAGTTACGGAAGGTGATAAAGAGTTATTAGATTCTGCGGATCACGTCATTGAAATTCCGGCAACCTTAGAAGCATTAACCCCATTGCTGACCGTCATCCCGTTACAGCTGTTGAGTTACTATATCGCAGTGATGAGAGGTTGTGATGTGGATCGTCCAAGAAACCTAGCGAAATCGGTTACCGTGGAGTAACGATACAAAACCAAAATTCTTACCCCCGAATTTACACTATAACTTTCTCATTATCAGTCATCACAACTCATCTTTGGAGAAGTGTATATTCTGAATACCAGAACTATTTGTATACACATATAAAGTCTTTGAAGGAATGTAATCTTACCCCCTTGGGGTACAGAAGGATTAGTCATTACCTCAATGAAAAAGGATTGAAATCTCCTACTGGGAAGACCTTCACGAATGTGATTGTATTTGGAATCTACAAAAAGGGAATGATTAGAGAAGAGAGAGTCAACAGACAGGATGAAGTTTATATTTCGGAAATAGACCTATTGATAACTCAATAAACCGAATCATTTGACAATCTCCTTGGAGAATTACGTTCTGAATACATCAAAAGAGTTCTAACCTTTAGAAAATGAAAGACCCACCCATTAAGGGTGGGTTTCTTACCTACTTGTGAGTTAACTCATTAGGATAAGTCTTTAACCTTCCGAATCAAATTCGGACTACATCCAAGAATCTTTTGGATTTCCGAGTACTTCAAACCTCGTTCAAGGAGTTTGACAATCTCCTGGTTCTTTGGTTTTGATAGGAATCGTTCAGTTGATTCAGTCGTTCCTATTTGTCTTCCTTTATAGAGACCTTTCTCTTTTCTCAATCGGATTCCTTCCATTTGTCGTTCTCTAATGAGTGACCTTTCAAAGTCAGACATCGTAGAAAGGATAGACATCATAAGTTGGGAGAACTTGTCTTCTTTACCATTCTCATCCAAGTTTCGTAGAGAGGGGTTTCTACAAACAACCATTACACCTTTCTCGGTGAGTTCTTTCCATACGGAGAGTACATCAATGGTATTTCTACCCAGACGGTCAATGGAGTGAACTTCTAAATGGGTGAGTAGTTCGGAGTCAATTAGTTTTTTGATTTGACTTCCTTGGGGTCGTTCCCAAAGTGGTATAAGACCACTACACTTATCTACGAGAACATAATCAAACCCTTCGGTCTTCTGAACTTGTCGTTCTTCGTTTTGAGATTCTGAACTAACCCGTGAATAAAGGACTTTCATTTGCTACTATTTAAGGGTATATCGGTTTATACCTTAATATAGTAATAAATCACGAGAAATCCAAGGGTTAGAACAGTTTCTCAAACTATCATTTGGGGTATACTCATAAATATGGGAGGGGACTTTATTCTCTGACTAAAAAATCGACTCCGATACGAAAAAGGGTGACTTCTAATGGTCACCCTTTCTTTATGTTTGGTTTACAAGAAAATACCCATCCCACCCCCTCTCATAGGGAAGGGTTTTAATGTTATCTTTAAGTAATAAGTTAATTCAAGAATATAATTTGAAGTAAAATGTCCAAACGAATCTTGAGACCCTTGGTGTTATCTACTTTATTAGTATGGACTACTATATTATCAATGGGATATTTATTCGGGTCACAAAGTATATCTTATGTTAGTTGGGAATTACTCTACTTCATCGTAATGTTGAACTATGTGTTGACTATAATTTTTTCTATAACATCAAAAAAAGGTGTCATTAGACCTATATTGATTATTTTATCGGGTATTGTTCTTTGTATTCCCAACTATTGGATAACTATTTTTGTTCCATTGTTTGGTTCTATCTACTTCATTTTATCAATAGAACTCATTTACAGAACAAGGAAATCATTATCCTAATCAATCCAACCATATGAAACCAATCCTATATCTATATTCCTTTTCTCATCCTTGATTGGGTGGGGACATAATTCACGTAACACAATATGGTTGTCAATACACTTGATATTTGGTTTTTCTTGATTTTACTAATTCTAACTTCAATAACATTTTGGTTGGAAATAGAGATTGGGAGAAGAAGATGGGTTAGATTGTATAATATAATAGTAGTGATATTTACAGGTTTTGTATTTCCATACTATTCCTATAGAAACGAATGGTTATTGGTCTTTATCAATGATTGGGGAGGTAAGTATGGTTCCCACGATAGTTTTGAATTGTGGTATACAGTTCTACAGTTTCCGTTATATTGGTCAATTGGTTTTATCTTGATTTCAATAACCACTTCAGTTCTATATTTTAGGAAGAACTCTTTTAAGTTGATGATTAAGAATTGGTTTGAACTTTAATCTTCAAATCCTATGACATTCTATTTTTTGAGTTATGTTCTGACACCGTCTAAAGAGTTCAAACCTCTAAAAAATAAAAAAACCATCCTTAATGG
>JAKMGS010000038.1 GCA_022424815.1 Schleiferiaceae bacterium
GAAAAGTTTAATCAAAGGACAACTGGCTTATTACTACCTCCTCATGGGTATGATCGAAAGCCAGCGCAAAGTAGGTAAGGCAGAGACGTTGCTCAAAAGAGCGCTCAACACTGGATTGAGATTGGACCAAGACAAAGCATTGGCAAAACTGAATCTCGCGGGAATCGCATTGACAAAGCGTCGTAAGAAGGAAGCACAGATCCTTTTGACCGAGGTGAAAAAGCTTGATAAAAACGGTGCGCTTTCAGAGCAAACCAAATACATCAAGCAACAAATGAAGCGAATCTAAAATTTCATTCGAACCTCTTTGGTATTGTGGCGTTAATGGGGTACTCAAACCTCCATTATGTATACAATTGAGAGCATTCAAAAAGTTCCTATCTCCATTGAAGAAGCTTGGGACTTTTTTCAAAACCCAAGCAATCTAGCCACCATCACCCCTGATGGTCTGGGATTCGATATCCTTTCAGAGGTACCGAATAAGATGTACCCTGGATTGTTCATCAACTACAAGGTCAGTCCACTTTTCGGGATAAAAATGAATTGGACCACAGAAATCACCTATGTGGATGCACCAAATTATTTTGTTGACGAACAGCGAGTAGGTCCCTATTCCATCTGGCATCACGAGCACCACTTCAAGGCCATCCCAGGTGGTGTGGAAATGCTCGATCGCGTAAACTATATGGTACCTCTAGGCATTCTAGGCAAGATTGCACATCCAATTATCGTGCGTCCAAAGCTGGAAGAGATTTTTGATTATCGTTATAAAAAAGTGGTAGAACTCTTTGGTGTATGGCAAGAATCGTAGGCATAGATTACGGCTCGAAGCTAGCAGGCACAACAGTTCAAGCAATTTTCGATACGGATACGAAACAGATTCTTCTGCAACAAAGCGCGAAGAAACAAGATGCAGATGCCTTTGTCCTGTCCGTACTTCGTGAGCATCCAGCGGATATCGTCGGCATAGATGCTCCCCTTTCCCTACCTGGTGTTTATATAGGACTTAAGGGCCACCATGATTTCCATTATCGTGCGGCTGATCGGCAAGCTAAGGCTATGAGCCCTATGTTTCTAGGTGGATTGACGGCAAGGGCAATGAAATTGGCCTCGGAAATTGATGCGACGACCATTGAGGTGTACCCAAAGCTTAGTGCGGAACGTCATCAACTTCAAGAACTTGGTTACAAAGGCGACAAGGAGGCTATTACGCCTTGTCTAAAGGCATTCGTCCAACGAACTGAATTGCCAGTTGAGGGGTTATCTATGGAGAATTGGCACCAATTCGATGCCTTACTCGCGTTAGAAATTACCTGGCGCCAACACAACAACCTCGCAGACCATTATGGCGATGCGAAGGAAGGAAAGCTTTATTTTTGACCCATGGCTAAGGACAAACGTACCCACAACCCTATCGATCCGGATAAAATCGCTGAAAATGCGAATATTCTCCCCTACGGCTCTAGTGTAAGCGCGCCTTCATTCAAGGCTTTAGATGCCGTGAAGAACAAAAGCCTTGATCTCAATGCCATGGAGTTGCAGACGGACATGCAACTTGATCAAATCCGTGCGCAAATTGAATTATTAGCCGAACAAGCTCGCAAGATTCATGAACGCAAAGCATTAAGTGAAGAAATTTACAAGGCTCAGATGGGATTCAAGCCAGAAATTAATCACGTCTATTACCTATACCGTAAAAATGAAGATCAGAATGTGTTGAGCATGATTGCACCGCATGAATGGCGCAATTGTCCACATGAGTTTATGTATCAAATTCGATTGCTTGCGGACCATACTTGGGACATACTCGATTACCGCCAATAATGCTCTCTTACATCCATCACATTTCTGATCCCAAGCTTCCAACACTGGTATTGTTACACGGTTACGGATCTAACAAGGAAGACCTTTATGGTCTCAAACCCTATTTGCCAAAACTCAACATTGTAAGCTTCCAGGCCCCCATTTCGTTGGGTATGGGAGGTTATGCTTGGTATCCCATTGAATGGGAAAACGGCGCCAAAATGATTGACGGCGATGCTGTCGAAGAGGCTGCTCAGCTCGTACTGGAATCCCTGAAGACATGGCAAAAGCAACATGTAGAAAGTAACGAGGTGTTTATTGGTGGATTTTCTCAAGGGGCCATCACCTCGCTTCAAATTCTATTACAAGGATTCAGCGCTAAAGGGTTCGTTTTGATGAGCGGCTATGCACTTCCAGAATGGCACGAAGCACTAAAATCAATATCGACAGACGCTCCTATTTTTCAGAGCCATGGTACGATGGACCCGGTCATCCCATATACATGGGCACAGGCTACAGCAGAAGGTCTCTCCCATTCAAGAGATTACACCTTCCGTTCTTACCCCATGGCACACAGCCTGAATGCCCAGTGTTTACAGGATATTCATGAGTTTTTAACTCCCTTGCTCGAGTAGGAATTGGGCGATTTGTGATGCTGCATCACCTCTTCCATATGGAGTTTCTTCCGGTAGTGGTTGATTCAACATACTACGGACTTTCTGACTCAACGGTTCAGTACTTCCTAGTGGATGTAACACATTCGCTGCGATATCCACTAATTCTACCCATTCTGTTTCATTTCTTAGTGTGATACAATGTTTCCCTAAGAAATAGGCCTCTTTCTGTAGACCTCCGCTATCGGTAATCACGATCGCACATTGCTGAATGGCCCAAAGCATTTCTAAATACCCCACCGGGGGTGAAGTATTAAACGCTATCTCTACCCCTTCCTTTTCCACTTCATTTCGTGTGGACGGGTGTAATGGCATCCAAACCGGAATTCCATGCAGATGTAATTCATTCAGACTTGAGATTCGTTCCTTCAATCGTTCTGGATGCTTCACGTTCTCCATGCGGTGCAAGGTCGCCAAAGCAAAAGGCTTTTGAAACCACTCTAATGCCCCCATAGCCTTGCGATGACGGGCAAAGGGAGAGAACATCTGAACCGCATCGAACATGGTATCTCCTACGTTCACCACACGTTGATGTGGAGATAAGAATCCTTCGTCTTCAATGTTTTGATCAGCAGCCGAAGAGGGAGTAAATAGGATGTGTGAAAACTCATCGGTTTGAATCCTATTCCATTCTTCAGGCATTTCATCGTTAAAGGAACGAAGACCGGCTTCAACATGAATGATAGGAACACCTTGTTTTTCGGCAGCTAATGCACCAGCTAAGGTTGAATTCGTATCACCGAACACCAGAACATATTGAGGAGCAACCTCTGTAATGATGGGACATAAATCTGCAACGATTTTGTCGATCATCGCATCCCGTTGTAACCCGCCACATTCTAAAACTGCATAAGGTTTTGGCAAGTCCAATTCTTCGAAAAACACGGCACTCATTTCGGGATCATAATGCTGTCCTGTGTGGATCACAAACTCTTGAATGCCAGCATTTTTAAAAACTCTACTTACAGGAGCGCTTTTAATAAACTGGGGACGTGCGCCGACGATGGTTAGAATGCGAATACTCACGATACAGCGCGTACTTTTCCATCCACTAATTCGTAGGCATCGCCTAATTCTGGACAGTGTGCTTTACCCTGAGCATCGAATGTTAATCTTCGGCCCGCTTTACTGACCCAACCAATTCTTTTGGCCGGTACACCGACATATAAGCCATAGGGCTCCACCGCTGTGTTTATAACTGCTCCGGCGCCAATAAAAGCATATTCCCCAAGGTTATTCCCGCAAACGATCGTGGCATTCGCCCCGATGCTTGCACCTCTGCCCACCTTGGTGCTGAGATAGTCCTTACGTTCAATAAAAGCGCGAGGTACATCTACATTGGTAAAAACCATGGAAGGCCCAAGGAATACACCTTCCTCTAGCTCTACCCCTTCATATACACTCACGTTGTTCTGAATCTTGGCGCCTTTTCCGATGCGAACGTTCTTCGCAATGAAGACGTTCTGACCAATAGTACACCCCTCTCCTATACTAGCTTGAGGCATGATATGACTGTAATGCCAAATCTTAGTGCCACCGCCAATGGCAGCACCTTCGTCCACAGTTGCGGTAGGATGAATGAAGATATCGGTCATGATAAAAATGCTTTAATGGTATCTACAACGAGTTTGATTTCTTCCGTTTCCATGGCCTCATGAATAGGTAAACTCAACACTTCGTGTGATAACCGTTCAGAAACCTGCAGAGACACCTTTGGAGTCCAATGTTTATAGGCCTCCTGTTGATGCAGTCCCATCGGATAATATACCATAGAGTCTATTCCATGTTCCTTCAAAAATGCTTGAAGCCCATCTCTTTTTCCGTCGAGGATACGAATGGTGAACTGGTGAAGGATATGGCCGTCCACTATATCGGGGAGAATTATACCATCCACGCCGCTCAACGCATCGTGGTACATGGACGCGAGTCTTTTTTTACTTTCAACACTCTGATTGAAATATTTCAATTTCACAGCTAAAACAGCCGCCTGCAAAGGGTCTAATCTAGAGTTCACACCTATGCATTGATGGTGGTATTTCTTGGATTGGCCGTGACTCGAAATGCGCTTGGCTCGTGCAAGAAGGTCCGGATTACGACTGCTTATCGCTCCACCGTCGCCCATTCCTCCCAATGATTTTGTAGGGAAAAAACTAAAGGTTCCCAATGCCCCAACAGTACCGGCATATTGTCCGGCGTAGGGGCCTGAAGTCCATTGCGCCCCGAAGGCTTGGGCTGTATCTTCTACAATAGCAACGCCCGGTAATGCCTGTTCAACGGCAGCAACATCCGCACAACGACCGTACAAATGGACCACTATGATCGCCTTGGTTTGAGGGGTATATAGAGTGGATAATTGATCCAGATCAAGATTAAAGGTGCGTTCATCGACATCACACCAAACGGCCGTGGCTCCCAACAACCCTATGACCTCAGCACTAGCTGCATAGGTGAAGGCTGGGACGATAACTTCATCGCCAGGCCCTATTCCTAAGGCCATTAATGCGATTTGAAGCGCATCTGTACCGTTGGCGACCCCAATGGTCTGTGCACCTAGGTACTTGGATAAATCGGCCTCTAAAGCAGCAGATTCCGGTCCCCCAATGTATTGACCACTGTGCATAACGCGCTCCAATGCAGCAGAAAGCTCCTCCTGGTAAGGACGATGAATTCTCTGAAAATCAAGCATTTTTATTGTGGACACGGCTCAGTCGTTTACAGATGCAAAATAGCGAAGTTCCTATACATATCAGTTAACGACCATCCACTTCAAAGCGTGTGTTTGTTCACCATGAATAAATTGGACCGTATAAGCACCTTTTACCAAAGGCCTTTCAATCATCACTGTTCTCATTCCTGACTCGACCTCTCGCTCCGAGACCAGCGTACCTTGGGACGAAATTAAACGTACCGTACCGCCTTGAAAAGGTGATGGTAGAAATAGTATTCCTGTTCCAGAACTACTAGGGTTAGGCGCTATGCGTAGTGACCCCTCATATGCGTTCGAAAATGAAGAGGGATCTTCAGGATGTGCAATGTCTTTTGGGCATAAGTGTGGGCTAATACTTTGAGTAGGGTTATACTTTAGGTAAATGGGGTCCCGATGCTGTCTGAGCTCTGTACTTCCATTAAAGCTGAAGGCATTGTACGATGCCGCGAGTTGTAAAACACCGTTAATCCGAGCAATAGCTACTGATGGGTCAATAGATCCATATAGATCATAGCCTACATTCCCTTGAAATCTATTGTGACCTTGAGCCAAGTCCAAACCTTTTACTTGTCGTAGGTAAATTGCAGTATCATTGTTGATCCAAGTAGTACTCGCATGACGCGCCAAATCCAACCTACCTTCTTGAACGAGGAGCCCTAACTTGTTAAATTGAAATGATGAACAAGTGATTAGAAGGTGGACATTTGAAACGGTCAATCCAACTTTCTTACAATGCTTAAAGTTGCTGCTGCTGATGGCTACAGCACCACCATTGGCTTCTATTTCGGCTCCCATTACACAAGATTCGAAAGTGTTGGATTCAAACGAAGTGGGGATTGATAATGCTCTTAGACCAACCTCACATCCATTGAAATAGGAATGCCTTAATGACCAATTTGTAGAATCGGAGATAGTCACTGCCGCCAACCCCTTAATGAACCGACATTGGTCTACAAGCAGTTCAGGACCCAAGGCAATTAAAGACATATAGGGTTTTTCATCCACTTGCTCGAAGCGGCAATGTTTGAAATCACCGCTCGTCTCCAATTCAATAGTGCCTTGGTTGTTCAGTGAACATTGTACATCGGTGCAATGCATGTAAGCTAATTTTGAAGGAACCCTTACCACTCCATCTACCCTGATTTTCTGGGATTCTATAGCGATGGCACCATTCCCCTCAAATGTAGTCGTGGATTGTAATTCTATCGTCCCTGATGCTAGTGGAGAAAAGGTTGCTCCAGGTAAAATTTCCATAACGCCCTTTTGGATCAACGATCCTCCATTTAAATGTAACTCTGCTTTAGGGTGAATGACCAATTTTGCGCCCTCCTCTACAATCAATCTACTGCCCGGACCGACCACCGTTTTGCTCTTAGCAAAAAGAACAAGCGTACTCCCCTTCTTGATATAAAGGTCTGCTGTTCGATCAGCGTGATCCCCGACATCTAAGCTTCCCAAGACTTCAAGTACACTTCCCTGACATCCAGGGCCTACATAAAAACTCAATTGTTGTTGAGTGGCAGCAACCACGGAACTAGTGGGCTTACCCACAGGACCTTGACAGGCAAGCTTCAAATGACCTCCGGCCGCGATTTGGACATCGCTTAAATTCGATTGGTACCGCTGGCCAATGCCCGTGGGCAATGCGTTATTATATATCCCTGTAATGGGCTGAGTGTAGGAATCGTATATCGAATGGAATTGATTTAAAATGTATTCGATGATTTCCTCTGTGGTTTCAATGTGCATCTGATTCTTTGCACTGTCTTGATCATCTGAACGGGGTGCGTAAAAAGACGTAAACGGAATTTCATGCAGCCGCTGATCAATACGTAAGCTATCGTACCGAAGGTCAAGTGCACTATGGCTGGGGATAAAGCAATGGGTTTGGTTGAACACCTGAACAAAAGGATAATCGAACGACTCTGGTGTATCGGTAAGCGAGCCTGGAATATGATCAAAAGCATGAAAATACTGAGCTTTAGGCACTCTTGTTCCTTGTTTCAAAGAAGCATTATACAGGGATTGAAGCTTTTGATGGGTGGCCAATTGTATGCGCTCCACCGCAGCATTTACCACATTCGCAGGGATGAAATTTGTGGCATGTCCTGCACTATAGATCAATTGTGCCGAAGCTGCACCACTCATTGAGGTCCATCTCATTTGGGCAACTCGCCAAATGTTCTTCAGCTTCGTAGACTCCATCAAAAAAAGTCGCTGTCCTGTATGAGCTTCACTTCTTGCCCCTACAACCTGCATGTTTTTACGTACGCCCTGTCTATTAAACTGTAAAGTGTCGGGCAGCGCTCCTATATGGTGCCCCACAGGAACATTTCCTTCCCAGCCATAGGCAATGTAGCGATCCAAAGAATCCTCTGGCTCAGAATTCAGTCCCTCAATACTGCCATTACAAACCCCAAACGAATACATACCCTCTAGTTGACGGTTTTCTACAGCTCCGTGAAAAGTTTCAAAAGATGCTTTTGCCACGGGATCATAATGAGAAACCAGCATTTGATGGGCGGCTTTCGATGCCAGTGTATAGTCCCACGGATTGGACAATACCTTAACCGCTGGAAACAGCGCTGCCATGCGCTCTGTCTGTGCTTGAATGCCCACTGGAATAAATGCTCCTCTGTGGGGAGAATCAAACGTAGCATATGCGCCGACTCCAACACAACAACTTTGTTCCTCTGCTTGTATTAAAGCGTATCGAGTAATAAGTCCCCCAAGAGACGCTCCAACCACCGTGGTAGCATGCTCAGGACCTTGTTGTTGAATCCACTGTAGAACCTGTAGTAATGTTTCTGCATTTTCCTCAACAGCCAGCTTTGATTCTTCAAAATCAACATAGACGATATCGTGATTCCGCAACAACAAACTGTCCATGAGCCAAGCGAGCTTCGACATATGTGCGTAGATTCTATCCCCATTGCTGTTGAACACATAGCCCGTAGAAACAGATTCGTAATGCAAATAGCCATAGGCTTGGGCCGTCCCCTCGAAACCTTCTACTACCACCACAGGTTTTTGGAACCCCTTAGTGGAATCCGCAAAATCTATAGTAACCCAGGCCGGTTGGGCGGGCTTCGCATTGAGGCATTTCGAGGGTGGCAAGGAGGCACTGCTAAAAGCCGTATCCGCTCGCGGTGCGGCGAAAATCAGCTGCAATCGGAAGGCACATTCACGCCATGAGGTGCCTTGACGCGCACGAATGCGGATGAATTTTTCGGCCCATTCTACACCATTAGCCAAAGCATGGTATACGATAGCGATGGTTTGATTAGGGACTAATTGGACAAATCCTTTGCCATCGTCAAAATCCACCCAATAGGCATCAATCCCACCAACATTTTGTTGGATGAGCGTATCCGGTAGAACAAACTTTATGGTCGCAGAAGCCCCCGTAGTAAAGTGGGATAGCACATTGCCCCCAGCCAAGAACACTTCCTTAGTCTGTACTGAAGCCATGGCATTGGGGTGTACGTTTTTATTGTGTAGCGCATAACTACGGGCAGAATCCAATGTAATGGTGGTCGGCGGCAACTTCCACTGGCCATTTTCGAAAATGTAGCGTCCGGAGCTTAAGGCCAACGTATCGAGCTCATTGTATCTCATCCAACACAGGTGCAAGGGACAATCTACCTTCTCGGCCTGTGCCTGATAGGCGCCATTGAACGAATCGAAGGCCATCAAATAGGCGGGTTTGCCTCCCGCACGCCTCCCATTGGAGTCTAGCCGTTGACTCATGTAGAGGTCTTCGTACATGATTTCAAAATCTGTGAGCCGAAGGATTCGACTTGGAATTGTTCCGTCGAACGAGTCGAGCGGATAGTAATCTCCTAATACTTGGTACAGGGCACTTTGATCGTGTAAAAACGAACTTTGAAATAGGGTATTCGGCAGCGGCGCAAAAGCGTGCTGGAAGGTATCGCGTAATTGGCCCTGAGTACATAAGGGCAACACAAAAACCAGAAGGCGGGTGA
Organism: Schleiferiaceae bacterium; assembly: GCA_022424815.1. GTDB lineage: Bacteria > Bacteroidota > Bacteroidia > Flavobacteriales > Schleiferiaceae > UBA10364. The sequence continues at coordinate 9,171 of JAKMGS010000038.1, forward strand.
AGCGGAAAAGTGTTTTCATAAGGGTTGAGGTTAAATTAATACCCTTATAAGTGAGTCCCCCTAGAGGTAATTTCCAAAGAAAGTGGAGAACTCGTTTTTACCAACAAAAAACCCCAGGCCTGCGGCTCGGGGTTCAAAATGCTTAGTCGCGGGCGGCCTACATGACGCCATCAAGCTTGGCAGCAAGCACTTGCTTGCTCGTCGCACCTACTTGCTTATCAACGATCTCTCCGTTTTTGAAGACCAACAATGTTGGGATGTTACGCACACCGAACTGCTGAGCTACAGCACCGTCAGAATCTACATTAAGCTTACCAACGACTGCTTTGCCTTCATATTCCGTTGCCAATTCATCCACAACAGGACCAACCATGCGGCAAGGACCACACCATTCTGCCCAGAAATCAACCAATACAGGCTTATCTGATTTCATTACTACTTCTTCAAAATTCGCTTCGGTTATTTCGAGTGCCATAATCTTATATGTTTTCTAATTGGATAATCAAAAGTAAGACCAAATTACCCCATGATTTGATAGAGTACGCCTATGTGCCTATCGATGTTATTCACACCTCTTGGCGCCCAAGTGTTAACAACCTACAGCAGTAACAAGGTTTGTATGCGACCACCTATTCTGACCCAATAGGTTCCCCTAGGCCAATGAAGCGTGGAAACGCGGGCATGATCCGACAACCTCTCTTGATAAATAATACGACCCAGCGCATCCATCACCACCATCTCCTCCTTGCCAGTATAGCCCGAGACGGTGAATTCATCCCTCGTGGGATTTGGCTTCAACACCCATTGATCTTCTGTCCGTTCCTCCATTCCTACGATGTAGGACAACCCAAAAGCAAAACTCCCCTCATAGCCATTGGCCGTGGTATCCAGCGGAATCCAACGCTCGGGAAAGTCCTTGGCCGGATCAGAAGCAATCAAGGAATCTCCCTTGAAATATAATTGGGTAACGATGGTATCGGTAAACCAAGCATTCGTTAAAAAACCTTTCACGTGAATGTGCGATGGGCGCCACGGGTAAATACCCGGCAATTCTGTATACAGCGTGCTTGTTTTCCCAGAGAGCACCAAGCGTCCTCGGTAAGCAAAATCATTAGGGTTTCCATCTACATTGCTATACTCCCCTTGAGCATTGGCATGCCACAGCTCTAGCGCATAAGGACTCGGCAACGTATCCAGGTCCACAGTATCGCAATCGTAGGAAACGTAAAAATTTAATTTCAATGCCCTCGAAGAATCCTGAACTCCTGGCGCGAGTGTATCATTGGTAATGAGCGGAGCGCCATGTTTAAAGTATGGACCTAGCTGATCCGGGGTAGTGATGCAGTTTACCTGGGCACTCGCATGAAGTCCAAGCAAACACAATATGATTCCCCAGCGCTTCATTTAAGAATTGATCTTAGGCATCAAATACGGATGCATCTCCAAATCCGTCAACAGGCCCTTATCGATAGCCACTTTGAAATCCTTCACAGGCAGTTTCACATCAAGCTCCTCTTCTGTATCAATCACATGTAGTTTCACGCGTTTCTTTCCCGGGTACATCTTGAGGATATCGTGCAATTCATCCACGAGTCTAGTATCTAACTTATCCAAGGCTAATTGCACGTCGAGGCTCTTGCTACCTTTTTCTAGGACATCTGCTAATAAACTCACATCCGCCACATCTACGGACATTCGCTCCACAAAACCCTCTCCTTGACGCTGATTGTATTTACGTCCGCGGGCCTTTACATAGAGCAACTGCTCGTTTTCGAAGTAATGTTTGAATTTGAGGTAATCCTCTCCAAATAGTCGGAATTCGTAATCACCCGTGAAATCCTCCATCCTGAAAATTCCCCAGCCTTTGCCCATCTTTGAAATGCGGTGCTCCGCATCTGTCACAATACCCGCGACCATAACCTCTCGACCAATAACGCTTTCCACATTATTGAGCCTATTGAGCTCAGCCGTACAGAAGTACTTAATTTCCGCGCGGTAATCGTCCAGTGGGTGTGAACTGAGGTACATCCCGTTGATTTCCTTCTCTTTTTTCAGGGCAATGATGGAAGGCCAAGGCGTGATGTCCGGCATTTTTGGCGGCGGCAATTCCTCCGCAGAGCCTTCCCCAAAAAGCGAGGCCTGGGCGCTTTCCGCATCGTTCTTCTTGTTCTGAACGTATTTGATCGCCTTTTCAACGAAAGTCCTGCCACCATCTTCTTCAGAGAAATACATGGCACGGTGCGTATTAGCAAAATCATCCATGGCACCGCCCAGTATTAAGCATTCAATGGTCTTACGGTTTGCCTGGCGCAAGTCAATGCGTTCGAGCAGGTCAAAGAGGTCTTTGTAGAGTCCTCCCTCCTCACGCTTGGCAATAATTTCACGAACCGCATTTTCTCCAACACCCTTCATACCACCCATTCCGAAACGAACGGCACCGTCATTATTCACGCTAAATCGCAATAGACTTTCATTCACCGAAGGCCCCAATACAGATACACCAATACGACGACATTCTTCCATAAAGAAGGTCACCGCTTTTAGATCTGACATGTTGTTCGAAAGCACTGAAGCCATGAATTCCGCGGGATAATGTGCTTTGAGATAGGCCGTCTGGTAAGCTACCCAAGCGTAACAAGTGGAGTGTGATTTGTTGAAGGCATACGATGCAAACGCTTCCCAATCCTTCCAAACCTTCTCCAGCACATCGCGCTGATGCCCGCGCTCTTCCCCACCATCGAGGAACATTGGCTTGAGCTTATCAATGATGTATTTCTGTTTCTTACCCATCCCCTTACGCAACATATCCGCCTGGCCCTTGGTAAAGCCGGCCAATTCTTGCGACAAGAGCATTACTTGCTCCTGATATACGGTAATTCCATAGGTCTCCTTGAGCTTGCCCTCCATGGCATCCAAATCGTAGGTAATCTCCTTCCGGCCGTGTTTACGATCGATGAATTCTGGAATATATTCCAGTGGACCCGGGCGATACAGCGCGTTCATGGCAATCAAATCTGCAAACTCTGTAGGCTTGAGTTCCTTGAGGTATTTCTGCATTCCGGCACTTTCGTACTGGAAGATCCCAACGGTTTCTCCACGTTGGAACAGCTCATAGGTTTTGGTATCGTCAAGAGGGAAACTATCTGGGTCCAATTCTACCCCATGGCGTTGCTTGATCAACCTACATGCTTCCTTGATAATGGTCAAGGTACGAAGGCCCAAAAAATCCATCTTAAGCAGCCCGGCATCTTCCACCACGGAGTTATCAAACTGCGTACACCACATCTCACTATCCTTCGCACGGGCCACTGGCACGAGCTCACGAATATCGCTTGGGGTGATGATTACCCCACAAGCATGAATGCCTGTATTTCTCAATGATCCTTCGAGAACTCTTGCTTGATTAATGGTTGTCGCTTCGAGTGAATCGCCATCCGCTATTTGTTTCAGCTGAGCGACTTGCTGCGCCTCGTCGGAAGAGAACCTTTTACTCAATTCCTTATCACTGAGCTCCCAGAGTTTCCTAAGCTTAGTCATGTCGGGAATGAGCTTCGCGATACGGTCAGTATCTGGTAGAGGCAATTCCAAAACCCTACCTGCATCGCGGATTGAACTTTTGGCTGCCATTGAACCATAAGTGATGATTTGTGCTACTTGGGAGGCGCCATATTTATCAATAACGTATTGAATGACCTTATCTCGGCCTTCATCATCAAAGTCGATATCAATATCCGGAAGGGAAACACGCTCGGGATTCAAAAAACGCTCGAAAAGCAGGTCGTACTTGATAGGGTCCACATTCGTAATTCCCGTAGCATACGCGACCGCAGATCCCGCGGCCGAACCGCGGCCCGGCCCTACGCTCACGCCCATCTGTCGGGCTGCCTCACAGAAGTCCTGAACAATCAAGAAATACCCAGGATATCCCGTGCGGGCTATGGTTTTTAATTCGAAGTCTAAGCGCTCCTTGATATCATCGGTAAGTTCACCATAGCGCTTCTCCGCTCCCGCGTAAGTCAAATGGCGCAGATACGCATTCTCCCCGCGCTGACCGCCATCCACCTTATCCTGCGGATCCTGAAATTCCTCAGGAATATCAAAGGCAGGTAGAAGTACATTGCGCTCTAAAGGATACAGTTCGACCTTATCTAGAATTTCATTAGTGGTATTCAAGGCTTCCGGCAAGTCGGCAAAGAGGTTGGCCATCTCTTGCTTATTCTTGAAGTAGAATTCCTGGTTTGGGAAACCATAGCGAAAACCACGACCGCGACCAATAGGCGTACTCTTTTGTGCCCCCTCCTTTACACAAAGCAGGATATCGTGTGCTTCAGCATTTTCTTGCGTCAGATAGAAGGTGTTGTTTGCAGCAATGTATTTGATGCCATATTCTTCGGCATAGGCGAGCAACTGGGTATTGGCGTGGTTTTCCTCGTCCAAACCATGTCTATTGAGCTCGAGATAAAAATCTTCTCCAAAGTGTTCGTGCCACCACTGCAAGGCTTCGCGGGCCTGTTGCTCCCCTACGTTCAGGTAGAGAGAAGGTATTTCCCCTCGCAGACCACCGCTGAGTACGATGAGGTCTTCTTTGTGCTCGAGAAGGACCTGTTTATCAATACGCGGGACATAATAATAACCATGCAACTGCCCTTCACTGCTGAGCTTGGCAAGATTGTGATACCCATTTTTATTCTTCGCGAGCAAGACAATCTGGTACCCGTCGTCTTTTTTGGTGCGGTCTAACCTGTCCTCACAGACGTAAAATTCACAACCGATAACCCCCACGAATGGATAGGGCTTCAAAGGCTCATTGAGTGCTCCTTTTTTAACCTGTTCATTGTGCTCATATGCCTCACGGTTCCCAGGCACCGCCATCACGGCA
>JAKMGS010000039.1 GCA_022424815.1 Schleiferiaceae bacterium
ATTAATTTTTTGTAAAACTAGGGGTTTAGGTTTATCAAAAGCCCTGAATTACCGTATTTTATGGTTTGGAAATTGCTCTAATTCAATGGCCCTATTTGGGTTTGTCAGAGCAGTTAAGATATAGTGTAATGAAAGATTAATGGATTCAGGTAAACGCTTTTTTAACAGGGATATAAGTTGGTTGCAATTCAATGAACGCGTGCTACAAGAGGCTGAAAATCCTTCGGTGCCGCTTATTGAACGTATTCGATTCTTAGGAATTCATTCAAACAACATGGACGAGTTTTTCCGAGTTCGATATTCTTCGATTCGTCGGTTTACCCTTGCTGAGAATCAAGGGCTTAATGAAGACCTCGAGGGATATAAACCTTCTAAACTGTTGAAGAAACTCACGGAGATGGTCACCTATCAGCAGGGCAAGAGCCAGGAAATATATAATGCCTTGGAGGAGGAACTTCGTTCTCACGATATAGAGGTGGTTGATGAACGCCAGTTGACTGCGAAGCAAAAGCGTTATATCCGCCAATTCTTTCGTGAAAAAATCAGTCCAGCATTAACAAAATTGATGTTGAGCCAGGCACCGGAATTCCCTTATCTGCGAGACAAAAGTATTTTCTTAGCCGTTCGTATCCTGCAGGGAAAGGACGAACAGTTTTCTATTATTGAAGTTCCTACGGGAGCTGCGGGACGATTCGTAACCCTACCACGTTATGGTAAGCAGTTTGTTATGTATTTGGATGATGTGTTGCGCTTGAACTTGGACAGCATCTTTTACATTTTTAATTACGATAAAATTGAGGCTCATACAGTGAAGATCACACGAGATGCTGAGATCTCGCTGGATGATGATGTGAGTAAGTCTTTCATGGAAAAGGTTCAATTAGGTTTGGCACACCGCCGAGAAGGGGATCCTGTTCGATTCGTGTACGACCGAGAAATTGGTGATCAAACCCTACAGCTTTTAGTGAAAGGACTAGGAATTACTGAGCTTGACAGCTTGATTGCAGGAGGCCGTTATCACAACAAAAAAGATTTGATGCGTTTTCCCAACGTTGGGGAGCCGTCCATGGAGCATGAGAAGCTTCCGCAGATTCAGCACCCGGCGCTTGATCCGAACCGAAGCATTATTGAGGTGATGAGGCGTCAAGATGTGATGCTCTTTACGCCGTACCATGATTTTAGCAATGTGATTCGATTATTGCGCGAGGCTGCCATCGATCCTAAAGTGCGGGTCATCAAGGTGACCTTGTACCGATTGGCCGATGAAAGCCGAATCATCTCGGCCCTGGTGAATGCTGCTAAAAACGGAAAAGATGTAACGGTTTTTATTGAGTTGCAAGCCAGATTTGATGAGGCGAATAATATCAAATGGACCAACCAGCTGCGTGCGGAAGGGATAAAAGTAGTCAGCGGGGTACCGGGATTGAAGGTGCATTCAAAGTTGACATTGATTCGACGCGATGAAGGGGGCGAAAAGTTAAAAGATTATTGCGTCGTTGGTACGGGTAATTACCACGAAGGCACAGCAAAAGGCTATACAGATTACCACTTGTTGTCTTCTGATAAACGCATAGCACGTGAAGTTCGTAGGGTATTCCAGTTTATCGAATCCCCGTACAAGCATCAGAAGTACAAGCATTTATTGGTGAGTCCGAACTCCAATCGCGAAGGCTTTTATGCCTTGATTGACCGAGAAATTGAATTTGCGAAAGCTGGATTAGAGGCCAAGTTTTGGGTGAAGATCAATAGTATCAGCGACCATGGTATGATTGAGAAATTGTACGAGGCGAGTCAGGCAGGCGTCAAAATTCGATTGATTTTGAGGGGAATCAATTGCTTAAGATTAGACGATCCGGAGCTTTCCGCGAATATCGAAGCCATAAGTATTGTCGATAGATTCCTGGAGCATACGCGTGCGTTCTGTTTTCATAACAATGGTCAGCCGGAGTATTTTATTTCCTCAGCAGACTGGATGACTAGGAACCTAAACAGAAGGGTAGAGGTGACCGCGCCTATTTACGACTCTAAGATTCAGCGCCAATTACGTGATCACTTCGAAATCCTTTGGAAGGACAACACAAAAGCACGGATTTTCGATGCCAATCAATCTAATGTGTACCGTAAGTTGCCCGGGCCGAAGATTAGAGCACAATTGGATCTTCATGAATACGTCAAAAAACAATTGCTGAAAGGATAGCTTATGCATGTTACGAAACTCGGTGCCATTGATATTGGCTCCAACTCAGTTCGCTGTCTGATTAGCAACGTTGTGTACAAAGGCGGTTATACTTACTACCGCAAGGTGAGTATGATACGTCTGCCTATCCGATTGGGTCAAGAAGTTTTCCTGAACGGAGCACTAAGTGCTGAAACGGAGGCACGATTTGTTGAAGGTATGCATGCGTACCAACATTTGCTGAAAGTGCATGGAGTGGAAGATTTCAGAGCGGTCGCGACTTCTGCCATGCGGGAGGCGGCGAATGGAACGGAATTGGTCAAAAAAGTGCGTAAATCCACCGGCATTGATATTCAGATCATCGATGGGGCTGAAGAAGCTAGGCTCGTGTTCAACAGCAAGCTGTACGATATCATTCAAGCTCCGCAAGAATACTTCATCTATATCGACGTAGGTGGGGGGTCCACGGAGCTATCCATTCTGCACGATCAAGATGTTATCGCTAGTGAGAGTTTCAAGATAGGTGGGGTCCGAGTGATGAATGGTCTCGATACCGAAGAAGAATGGCTACGGATGAAGAAATGGACCGAGCGTCATATGCGAAACTTCCATAACAAAGCGGCAATTGGGGCGGGAGGTAATATCAACAAGCTTCACAAGATCAGTTTGCGCTCCCTGAATAAACCTTTGCGATTGAGTTATATCGAGGACCAATTTAATATGATCAGTACCCTGGATGTGGAGGAACGTGTGACACAATTGGGCCTAAATTTTGACCGTGCCGATATTATCATACATGCCCTTCCAATATACATGAAGGTCATGCAATGGGCCGGCGTCGGAAAAATCTATGTTCCTAAGATTGGGGTATCGGATGGATTGATTCGGGACCTCTACCACAAAGAGTACAAAGAAAAGGTCGAAGGCCAGGATTCATAAGGTATACAGAAAAACGAAAGGGGACCGCCAAGCCCCCTTTCTACCTAAACCGCCATGAAAATCTGCTTTCGCAGAATGTTCCATTACTCTTTAACCCAAAAGTTGGGGGTAGGTTCACACCGGATGCAAAAAAAATATAGCAACCGGCACGTTCCTTTAATCTAAGAAGCAGATTTCTCCTTTTTCCTCAAATGTTTGAAGGGTTTCAACCATGCGCAATGCTTCACTGACCGAACGAACTAGCGTGAAGAAATTCACTATTTGGTGCATAACTACACCTTCTTTATTGATCAGGAATAGGCCTCGATAGGCGATCATTTCACCAGAGGCAGTGAGATTTCCTTCCTCGTCGTAGGTCCATTCGCCATTCAAGACGTCGTAATTATGAGCAATGGTTTTGTTGGTATCTGCCACCACCGGGTAGGTGATGCCTTTGATGCCACCATCGGCTTTTTCTTTTTGAAGCCAATTCAGGTGGCTAACCTCAGAATCTGTGGAAACAGCGATTAATTGGACCCCCTTCGCCTCAAACTCGGCTTTGCGCGACTGGAAAGCATGCAATTCGTACGGGCATACCCCGGAAAAATCCTTTGGGTAGAAGAACAACAGGACGTATTGACCTGCGTAATCTGATAGAGAAAACTCTTTAACAATCTCGTTGCCATTGACCACTGCTTGTGCAGTGAAATCAGGCGCTTTTTTACCAACTAAAACAGCCATGTGTATTTGTATTTATAGGAATTCAGTGGCTCCAAATTATTGCTTTATGGGCCAAGAACCTAACACAAATTTTGATTAGAGGTTTAAGCTGGTACTCATCCATGCAGCCAAGGTCATACCCGCGATGACGAAGATGAGTTTGATCAAGTTGAATTGGTGATTTTGCGAGCTTTCGAACAAGATGGTAGTACTTACATGTAAGAGAAGACCTACGGATACTGCAAGCATCTGAGGCGCATATTGTGCGATGGTCGTTGCATTGCTGAGCGTAGCGCCAAATGGGGTGGCTAGGGCGAATAATACCACTACAAGAGCGATGGTCTGCAAGGGTACTTGAGCTTTACGGAGCGCGCCGGTGACCAGTAAAGCAATGGGCAGCTTGTGTAGGGCTATGGCCCAAAGAAATGTTCCTTGGCTGTGGTCGTGTCCATTCATACCGTTGTCGTTTAAAGGCATGCCTTCAATAAAGGCATGTAGCAGTAGCCCAACGATTGCCAGCCATGGAACGGAATTTTTATGGGAATGGAAGTGTCCGTGTTCCAATCCTTCGCTGAGGTAATCAAGCATTAATTGGACCCCAAAACCCAGCATGATCCACCACCCCATATGAATATCCCCCTCATGAAATATTTCCGGGACCATATGGGTGAGTAATGTACCAAACAGGAAAGCACCCGAGAAGGCCAAGAGATATTTGAATGTCTTGGAATCAGTGGGTATAATCCAGGCAGCCCCGGCTCCTAGGGCGACACTGAAGATGAGCGCTGTCCAAATCATAGATGTGCTGATTTTTCAGCAATGATAATTAATCTATCGCTGTATTCCGGGTCAAATTCGCCTAATTCATAATCGCCGTGAACACTTTTTACGCGCAAACCGGCTCGTTCCATAAAGGTACGAAGCTCGCCTTCTGAAAAAGCGCGTACGCGTTCTTCGTAGTTAAAAATGGAGCAGCCGTCTTCACTCAGCTTGATGGATTTTATGATGGTTTGGTCTTCCACGCGTCGAGAGATTTCATAGGTCGCGAGATCTGTTTTTAATAGGTCTTTTGGGACCAATTCTGACGCAATCTTCTCCGCATTCATATAGTCTAAAACCAATTTTCCACTCGGTAATAAGGCATTAGCCATGTTTTTAATGGCCTGCTGATGCATCGCATCATCTTCGAAATATCCGAAACTTGTAAAGAGGTTAAACACCCAGTGTGCGCCTTCCACCTTTAGAGGCTCCAACATATTACCGACTTGAAAACTCAAGTGATCGCGTGCCATTTCTGAAGCCACTGCGATACTTTCGGGGCTGAGGTCTATGCCCACGGTATGCAGGCCAGATTCGGCCAAGACCATGGCATGCCGTCCGCGTCCGCAGGCAATGTCTAAGGCACGCTGTCCGTGCTCAACATTCAACGCTTTACACAATGTTAGGATCAATGCACGCGCCTCGTGATGGTCACGGTGGCTATAGAGATCGTGATAATAGGGGGTATTAAACCAAGTGGCGTACCAAGGGGTCATAGCTGGTTCTACATGTTCAGACCACTAAGATAAGGCTGGAACATTTTAACAATAGCGACAATGATTACGGCGATCAGAACGTACCTAGTGATGGTATTTGCTCTGGGGTGCTGAATGACCTTCTTAGCTCCAAATCTGGCACCAATGGAAGTGCCCACGGCTAAAGACAGTCCATAGGTCCATTCTATGCTTCCGCTCATGGCAAAAATGATAAAAGAGGGAATGGTCATCAAAAAGGCGATAAACAGCTTCATGATGTTGCCGTCTTTCAAGGCGTATTTAGCCAACAGTACCGCTATGGACAAGAAAAAAATACCGAATCCCATTTGTATAAACCCGCCGTAAATCCCTAATGCAAAGAAGCTAAGCCAAATGCCTGGAGTGCGTTTTTTCTTAGAGCCGTCGGTGGAAATGAGCCATTTCTTAGGGTTGGTTAGCATCGTGATCAGCAGGATAATCATGATACAGCCGATGCTGATGCGCATGGCGTCCTCGGGAATGTCTACGGCTAGGTTTGCTCCTATAATGGCGCCGATGATGATGGGTGGAGCGATGAAATAGCTCTCCTTAATCATGTATTTGGCGCGCTGTGTTTTGGGCAGTGATGAGATGGCGCTGCTGGTTTGGAAGATGGCGCCCACTCGGTTCGTGGCATTGGCAGCATTAGGGTCGAGACCGACCCACATCAATAGCGGCAAGGTGATGGCCGAACCGTTGCCGGCGACCACGTTTATAAGCCCTGCGAAAAATCCACCGACGGCCAATGCAATTAAATTCCACCAATCCTGCATGCGGTCAAAGTTAGCGTACATTTGTAGTCTAAAACGCAGAAGGGTGCTACAAAACAACGACTATCGATTGATCGTAAAGACGCTTTACGGTCTGGAAGACATTCTGGCCAAGGAATTATTGTCCTTAGGTGGCCGAGAAATAAAAACTTTAAACCGTGCGGTCTCTGTGGTGGGAGATATCGGTTTCGTCTATAAAATTAACATTGCCCTGCGTACGGGTTTGCGTGTTTTGGTGCCCATGTTGGAGTTCGAGATGGGCGATGTTGAACATTACTATTCAGAGATCTTCGAACACCCTTGGGAAGAATACTTCGGCTTAGACAAAAGCTTTGCCATCGATGTGGTGGGGACGAATGACCTTTTGAATCACAGCAGTTTCGCGGGTTTGAAGGCCAAGGACGCTGTAGTGGATCGCTTCCGTGTCGCGAAGGGCGAGCGTCCTTCTGTTGAGCGTGGCACTCCGGATGTGCCCATACATATCCATATTTATAAGCGTACCGTTCGCGTGTATTTGGACGCCTCGGGTGATTCCTTGCACAAACGCGGCTATCGTTTAAAAGCCGGTTATGCGCCTTTGAATGAGGTATTGGCGGCTGGAATTATACTCCACAGCAAGTGGAACGGTGGGATGCCTGTGCTGGACCCTATGTGTGGTTCGGGCACCTTCTTGGTGGAAGCGGCGCTCATTGCACACCAGCTGCCTCCAAATATCTATCGCGAGACATTTGCCTTTCACCATTGGAACGGCTTTGACGAGCAGATGTATGTTAAGATTCGAGAAGGGCTGTTGTCAAGAGCGAAGGAATACGAGGGTAAAATCATGGGCCGCGATATGGATGCCTATGCCCTAGAAGCGGCCGCAGAAAATATTGAGCGCGCCATGTTTGATGATGCTATTCGCATCCGTCAGGCAGATTTCTTCGAAGCGGAGCCGCCGGCCGATAAAGGGCTGTTGTTGATCAACCCACCTTATAATGTTCGTATTCAGGCACAGACTCATAAGATGTACCGTGAGATGGGGGATACGTTGAAGGCCAAATATGCCGGATGGGAAGTGTATTGGATCACCTCGGATATGGAGGCCATTAAGAGTATAGGATTACGTCCGTCAAGAAAATGGAACCTGTTCAACGGTGAACTGGAATGTAAATTGCTTCGTTTTGATATGTACGAAGGGACGAAAAAGATCCATAAATTAAAGTCATAATTGGACCCAAATATGAAAGCATTACCATTATACATGGCCTTTTTATTGAGCACTGCTATTACTGCTCAAAGCAGCAGTAACCTACGACGAGTACAGCGCGAGGCGGATAAAGTCATTGAATTAACCTCAAGCTTAATAGATGGAGTAACTACAAATAAGAAACCCAAGAAAATGCGCCCTATCATTCAAGAGCAGTTCAATGCTTGGCGAAAGGCGAAAAGGTCTTTGAGTCGCTTGGATGAACAACCTGAAGAGGTACTTCTGGATGTGGTGTATTTACAACTCGGCGAAATTGTTGAGGCTTCCTCAGGCCCATTGCAGGACTGGCTTGATGAAGACCCTCGTGGCAACTATAGTTATGAATACTTGAAATTGTGCCTAGTGGGTATTGATAAGGTCTATGAAGCAATTGATAATTACGCTGATACACACGATATCGACCTCAGAGCATCCGATGTACGCGAGCGATTTGAAGCCCAGATCAGCCTTATGGAGTACGCCGCAGAAATGAATACGAATGCAGCACCTATCGATAGTATCATTGATGTAATAAAATCTGAAGTTCCAACCGCTGATATGGATAAATTATTCGATGCTCAGAAGTCACTTATTCGTGCCTTGAGTATTGAGTTACGCGACTTTAGTGACGACTCTTTCTATAATGGAGATGAGGGACTGTATTATGCGTACCAAAAGTATTATGAAGAGCTTTTGGAATTGGCCACCGCAGATTTACTGGCAGACTTGACAAAAATGAAATATGATTTAGTCGAGTTGAACGATATCACACGTGCTACGGAGTCATCCATCAATAAGACTTTGAGTTTTTTCGATAATGAGAAACGATTGTTGGCCAAACGTGAGGCTCGATTTGTAAAGCACAACCTACCAAAAGCGCCTAAGAAATAAGATGCAGGTCGCTGAGGTCGTACTTCCCTTACCCTTAGACAAACTGTTCCATTACTTCATTCCGAAGGAGTGGGTGGGTAGCGTACGGCCTGGAATGCGGGTGTTGGTCCAATTTGGTGCGCGCAAAGAATACGCCGCCGTCGTAGCGAGGGTCTTAGAGACCGAAGAGGAGCTCGAACTTAAACCCATTCTCAACGTCCTCGACGAGCATCCTGTGGTATTAGAACACCAATTATTGCAGTGGTCGTGGATGTCATCCTACTATATGGCGCCCATTGGCGACGTGATGAATGCCGCACTCCCGCCGGGACTTAAACTGAGCAGCCAAAGCGTCGTCGTCCTAGATCCTGAGGTATTGCCAGATGAAGCCCAATTATCCGATGCGCTCTTCACCCTCTACGAATCCCTGCGCAACAACCAAAAACTATCGCTAGACGAGGTCCGCAGCATATTGGGAGTGAAAAATCCCATGCCCTTGGTGCAAAAAGCCTTAGAACAGGGGTGGGTCATCCTAGAAGAAGAGCTTAAAAAAGTAAGCAAAGCCAAACGCCGTAAACTCCTTCGATTAACGGCGGAATCTTTAGCAGATTTAGATGCAGCCTTCGATAAAACCCGGCGCAGTGAAGCACAAACAGCCGCATTACTCGCCCTGGTAAACGATTGCGGAGCGAAGAACAGCTTCGTAGATCGCAAGGCCTTCGAAAAGAAATACAACATTACCACCGCTCAAAGCCGTGCCCTTAGTACCAAGGGTATTGCTGAGGAGGTCGAAGAGGTAGACGGTACCACAGCTGCAGCGGCTCCACAAACGGAAATTCACCTGAGTTCTGCGCAGCAGGAAGCATTAGAAGGTATTCGTGAAGTGTTTACTCAAGAAAAGCCCGTTCTCTTACATGGGGTTACGGCCTCGGGGAAAACCGAAATTTATATTCACCTGATCAAGGAGGCCTTGGCCAAGCACAAACGCGTGCTGTACCTTTTGCCCGAGATCGCCCTGACCACGCAGTTGATTAGTCGCCTGCGCATCCATTTTACGGTGGCGGTGAGCCACAGTAGGTTTTCTCCTGCGGAGCGGTTGGCGGCCTGGAGGGAATCGGTCCAAAATGATCAGCCACTCCTAATTATAGGTGCTCGTTCTGCGTTGTTTATGCCCTTGCCGGATTTGGGCCTCATCATTGTGGATGAGGAGCACGAGAGCAGCTTCAAACAGTACGAACCCTCACCGCGTTATCACGCCCGTGATACGGCAGTTTGGATGTCCGCGCAGCACGGGTGCCCCATAGTTTTAGGTTCGGCTACGCCGAGTTTGGACAGTTATTTCAATGCTCAAAAAGGTCGGTACCACCTCGTATCTTTATTGAAGCGATTCCACACTGCGCCACTGCCGGAATTAGAGGTGGTGGATATGCTGGGCGCGAAGCAGCGCAAGGAGGTTGTCGGGAACTTTAGCGTGGAATTGGTCGATGCGATGCGTGGCGTCTTGAACAAGGGGGAAAGCATTATCCTCTTCCAAAACCGACGTGGATTCAGTACCTACCAGCAGTGTCAAACCTGTGGTCATGTGGAAGGATGCACGCGCTGTGATATAAGCTTGACCTACCACAAAGGCCCGCAAAAATTGAAATGTCACTACTGCGGGTACACGGTTCCCCCGGTGATGAAGTGTTCCGCTTGTGGGGGTGAGAGTGTCTTACACCATGGTTTTGGGACAGAGCAAATTGCAGAAGAAGCGGCAGCCCTATTCCCAAAAGCTAGGGTAAAGCGAATGGATTTAGATACCACGCGCGGCAAGCATGCCTTCGGAAATCTCATTCAGTCCGTTGAAAATGGTGAGGTCGATATACTCGTCGGGACACAGATGGTCACCAAAGGATTGGATTTTGACCGAGTAGGATTGGTGGGCATCATGAGTGCGGATAACTTACTGAGTTACCCGGATTTTCGCGCCAATGAGCGCGCCTTCCAAATCATCGAGCAAGTGGCCGGCCGTACTGGGCGCCGCAGCTCGCGCGGGAAGGTTGTTATTCAGAGTTTGAAGCCAAGGCACGCGATCATACAATTGGCCCTTAATCATGATTACCAAGGAATGGTCCAAAAGGAACTTACTGTAAGACAAGAGTTTGCGTATCCACCCTTCGTGCGATTGATTACCATTACTTTGAAACACAAAGACCAAAAACTACTGATGCGTGGGGCAGAGGCCTTTGCAAAATCACTGCACAGCAAAATCGGGGAACGCTTTCTGGGTCCGGAATTTGCGCCTATTGCCAGATTAAAAAACCTCTACCAAATGCAAATCATTGTGAAGGTGGACAAGGGAAGCTTGGGTTCAAAGATTCGTGACCGTATTAAAAAGGCGCATCAAGAAACCTTGTTGACCCCAGAATTCAATAGAATCCGGGTGCTCTTTGATGTAGATCCGAATGCTTAGATCTCAAAAGGAAATTTAGCCTGGATGCCGAAGAAATACGGGAGTCCGAGTTGAATCTGGTAGGAGGCAATGTCCCAGGAATACCCTAGGTAAAAGGAAGGTGCGACTATGCCTAATCCAACATCTTGCAGGTTTGTATCGGGCCACCGCAAGTCTAATAGTCCACCTGCATACCAATGTTCTGAGAGTGACCAATCTTTACCCGCACCTACCACCAGGCCAAAGTCTTCAGTATCTTCTCCCAATCCGAAAGACTGGACGTAGGCGACTCTTGATGTGATATAATAGCCGTTGTTGTTGTAGGAGATGCCAACATCGGTGGTGCTTCCCCAGCCGGCCATGTTTCCGTAATACGTTTCGAATTTCATTTGGCCCATTCCTGTGTAGGCGACCAAGCAAAGTAGTAATGTGATGGCTTGTTTCATTTTAGGAAAGCTTCAAAGGCCTCTGGAACACCTGCGTCGATGCGCACGGGCTCTTTAGTCGTCGGATGGTTAAATGCTAACGTTTGCGCATGCAAACAAATGCTTTTATCACGCTCACCGCGGCGCGCACCGTATTTAACATCTCCTTTGATCGGGTGGCCTATGGAGGCGAATTGGGACCTTATCTGATGATGCCTTCCCGTGTGAAGGTCTACTTCAAGTAATGTATATCGGTCGCCACAATTCAACACTTTGTAGGACAGTTTAGCTTCCTTCGCACCCGGTTCGGGGCGCCCGAATGCCACGGACTTATTGTTTTTTGGATTCTTCTTCAGGTAATGGTGAAGCTGGCCGTTCTCTGTGATCTGACCTTCCACCAACGCCCAATACGATTTCTGTGTTTCCCTGTTTTTAAAAGCGGCGTTCATACGTTCCAACCCTTTGGAGGTGCGCGCAAATAAGACTACACCTGTGGTGGGGCGGTCCAGCCTGTGAATCACTCCTAAAAAGACATTTCCAGGCTTGTTGTATTTGTCTTTGATGTACTGCTTGAGAAGGTCCGGCAGGGGAGTGTCGCCCGTTTGGTCGCCTTGCACAAGATCACCGGCCCGCTTGTTGATGGCGAGTAAATGGTTGTCTTCGTACAAGATTTCAGGCAAGGAAGCCATGATTAGCTGGTGTAGCTTTCGTCTTTGTTCGGAAAGTCGACACTTTTCACATCCGCTACGTATTGGCCAATAGCACCAGTGATATCTTCGTACAGATTGAGGTATCTGCGCAAGAATCGGGGATGGAATTCATGAGTCATTCCCACTAAATCATGGAATACAAGAACCTGGCCGTCAACGCCAGGGCCAGCTCCGATACCAATGACCGGGATATCAAGCATTTTTGATACCTCTTTCGCAAGTGTGGCCGGGACTTTCTCCAATACAATGGCAAAACATCCTGCCTGTTGCAAGGCCTTCGCATCCTCTTTCAGTTTCAATGCTTCCTCTTCTTCTTTTGCACGAACCGTGTACGTACCAAACTTATAAATGGATTGCGGTGTAAGACCTAAATGTCCCATCACCGGAATACCTGCAGTAAGAATACGTTTAACACCATCGATGATTTCAACACCACCTTCAACTTTTACAGCATGACCGCCGGTTTCTTTCATGATGCGAATGGCAGAGCCTAAGGCGCCTTTAGAATCACCCTGGTAACTTCCGAATGGAAGGTCTACTACAATCAAGGCACGATCAACGGCACGTACCACCGAACTTGCGTGGTAAATCATTTGGTCCAAGGTAATAGGCAAGGTGGTTTCGTGACCCGCCATTACATTAGAAGCACTATCGCCAACGAGAATACAATCAACACCGGCGGCATCTACCATTTTAGCCATAGTATAGTCATAGGCCGTGAGCATTGAGATTTTCTCACCCTGGTCTTTCATTTGCTGTAAGCTGTGGGTGGTAACCTTCTTAAATTCTTTCTTTGCTAGTGACATCCTGCACGATTTTTGTGAATTCTCTTCTGCAAAGAAAACATCCTAAGCCATAGGTTGTATTTTTGGGACCCATGAAAAACCTCTTTCTCTTCATTTTTGCGGCATTTGCCATCACCTCGTGCGATAATTCACTGGATATTAATGCGGATTATGACGTACAGAATGTGGTGTATGGGTTGTTGGATAAAGACGACGATACCCAATGGGTGAGGTTACACAGAACGTATCTAGGTACGGATGGTTTGCTCGCGGGTGCTACACATTCAGATAGCCTCTATTTTGATACCGCAGCGCTTTATCTGGCGCAGCTCAACGATCAAGGCAATGTGCTCAATACCTACGAGCTATTCCGCAAGGATACTAATATTCTCGAGCCGGGGACCTTTACTACTGATAACTACAGAATGTATTGGACCAATGCGCCTATAGATCCCGCTTATGAGTATCGCTTGAAAGGCTTTATTCCAGGAAACAATAATTTCGAGGCCATTACCCCAGTGGTAGGAAATGTTGAAATCACCAAGCCAAAGGGATTTCAAAAAGTGACTTTTGGGGTGCGAAATGCAGAATTTGGTTGGGATGCTGCCCGTAATGCGCGCATGTATCAGGGGTACATCCACTTTAGGTACAAAGAAGCTCCGCGCTCGAATCCCAAAGATTCTGTAGTGAAGAAGTTAACCTATGCTTTACCCGTGAGAACGGGTTCGAATCTAAATGGATCAGGTACTTTTACTTCAGAATTATCCTACGAAGCCTATTATAAGTTCTTGTACAATAACATCGGGCCTGCCGAGGATTTGGTACGAATCTTTAAAGGTATCGACGTGGAGATTTGGGCTGCCGCTGACGATTATGCTACCTACATTAACGTCAACCAACCGTCGCAAGGTATTGTTCAAGAAAAACCTATGTTCACCAATGTTGATGGGGGAATAGGACTTTTCTCATCACGTGGTCGTGCCATAAAGAAAAACGTCAAGCTCAGCGCATCTTCCATGGACAGTTTGTGGCGAGGCGTGCACACCTGTGGCATGGGTTGGGTTGATTTCCAGGGCATTGACAGCGTGGTTTGTGAAGGCGGCTTTCCTGTCGTGATCAACTAACAGACAAACTGTCACACTTTTCACTTCATTTTAGAACACTTTGGCATTTGAATTCCATGGTTGCTGACACTTTGTGAGCACATTGGGGGGAATTGGCACGTGGCATAACCCTTGCTTTATTGAGGTCGTAGAAATTGAATACTCAACCTAAATAATAAATACAATGGGTAAAATCATAGGTATTGACCTTGGAACCACCAACTCTTGTGTCTCTGTAATGGAGGGAAATGAGCCGGTTGTAATTCCAAACAGCGAAGGAAAGAGAACCACGCCATCAATAGTTGGTTTCGTGGAAGGCGGCGAACGTAAAGTAGGGGATCCTGCGAAACGTCAGGCC